>NZ_CDRRGL010000139.1:0-4446 GCF_977041755.1 Slackia sp. | reverse complement strand
CGCCCCGCGATGGATGCGCTGCGTGCCGCGGTTGACGCCATGGAGCCTATTGTCGCAAGCGACTATTGGCCCGTTCCGACGTACGACGACATGCTTTTCTACTGCTAGTCTGGCCTTGCGGCTAGATTCATGGGCTCGTGTTCGCTGACGTTTATTCGGCAGACCTGTTAAATGCTCTGAGCGTTTAACAGGTCTGCGGGTGACGCATTGGCGCCAATGATAGAATGACAAGAAGCGAAAGGGGCCGCATGCCCCTTTCTTGTTGTGGCGATATTCGCGAGGTGACATATATGGGAATTCGTGCGGCGGCTGCCGTGGCTTTGGGCCGAGCGGCCCGATGGGGCGGCGAAACGTTCATGCATCGCTCGGCCGGTAATATTCCAGGCGCCATGGCGCTCAAGGTCGATCCTACGGTTTTGGTTGACCTGGCGAAAAAGATGAATCCCGTAGCCGTGATTTCGGGCACGAACGGCAAAACCACCACCACGAACCTCGTTGCCGATTGCTTGCAAACCGCGGGCGTGCCGCTGTATTGCAATCGCGAGGGAAACAACCTGCAGTCGGGCATCGTGACGTCGCTCATGCTCGCGCCCGATACGTCGAAGGTTGTCGACGCCGCGAGCGCCGCGCAGGCGCCCGTGGGCTGCTTCGAATGCGACGAGATGTACACCAAGTATGTGCTGCCTCGCCTTCGCCCGCATTATTTCATGCTGCTGAACCTGTTCCGCGACCAGCTCGACCGTTTTGGCGAAATCGACCGCATTCAGGCCACCATCGCCGAAGCGCTCGCGAAAACGCCTGAAACCACGTTCGTGTTCAACGGCGACGATCCGCTGTGCGCGGCCATTGCCGACCGCATTCCCAACAAATCGCTTGCGTTCGGCATCGCGAGTGACATGGGCCTTTCCGCCGACCGCATTTCCGATAGCCGCTTCTGCCAAAAGTGCGGCGGCGCCCTGGAATACGACTACGTGCACTACGGCCAGCTCGGCGCCTATCGTTGCCCCGATTGCGGATGGGCGCGTCCCGAGCTCGCTTTTGCGGCGACGAATGTGCGTCTGGAGGAAGACGGCTTCGTGTTCGATATCGATGGCCGCAGCGTGCATACGGGGCACACGGGCGCCTACATGGTGTACAACGTGCTTGCCGCCTATGCCATCTCGAAGCTGTCGGGCATCGTGTCTTTCGAAAGCTATCAGGCTGCCGTGCGCGAGTACCACCCGACGAACGGTCGCCTTCAAACGTTTGATTTGGGAGAGCGCAAGGTCATGACGAATCTCGCGAAGAATCCCACGGGCTTCAACCAAAACATTCGCATCGTGCTCAACGAGCGCGGTCGCGTGCTCGCGCTATTCGTGAATGACAACGACGCCGATGGTCACGACGTGTCGTGGTTTTGGGATATCGACTTCGAACGTTGGTCGCAGATCGAAGGCCTGCGCGCCTTTGTGGGCGGCACGCGCGCGAACGATATGCAGGTGCGCTTGAAGTATGCGGGCATCCAGGCCGAGATTGTCGAGAACGTGGCCGATGTGCTGGCTGCGACGGGCGCCGACGATGGCAAGGTGTACATCATCGCGAACTACACCGCGCTGCCGGCCGTTCGCCGCGAGCTCGAAGGCCTTGAAGCCGCCGCGAAGGGGGAGGAGTAAGCCATGGTCGATTCTTTGAAATGGGCCCACATGCCCTCGGTGCGCGACGATGTGAAGCCGCTTACCATCGTGCATTTGTTCCCCGAGCTTTTGAACCTTTACGGCGATGGCGGCAACGTGATTGCCCTTACGCGCCGTTTGCAGTGGCGCGGTTTGCCCGTCGAGGTGCGCGAGATTGGCATGGGCGACGCCATGGATTTCTCGCAAGCCGATATCGTGTTCATCGGCGGTGGCGCCGATCGAGAGCAAATGATCGTGAAAGACGCCATGGTCGCGCGAAAAAGCGAGCTTTCCGCCTATGTTGCCGATGGCGGCGTGCTGCTCGCGGTATGCGGCGGCTACCAATTCTTGGGTCATAGCTACGCCATGGACGATGTGGTGGTCGAAGGCCTTGGGGTCATCGATATGGAAACCGTGCGCGGCGAGGGCCGTCTTATCGGCAATGCCGCTATCCAAAGCGATATTTGCGATGCGCCGATTGTCGGGTTCGAAAACCACGGCGGACGCACGACGCTCGGCTCCGACGCAAAGCCGCTTGGCCGCGTGCTCGGCAAAACATTCGGCAACAATGGTGAAGACGGCTTTGAGGGCGTGCATCAGGGCAACCTTATTGGAACCTACCTGCATGGTCCTCTGTTGCCGAAAAACCCGCAGGTCGCCGACTACCTTATCGCGCGGGCCTTTGACCGTCGCGGCGACGTGCTCGAACTGGCTCCGCTCGACGATGCCGTTGAGCTTGAGGCAAATCGTGTGATGGCGAAACGTTTGGGCGTATAGCGACAAGCGTTGTTTGGCGAAACAATTGAAGAGAAGCGCCCGAAGCGCCCGAATTCGTTCGGGCGCTTATTCATAGATTCGAGTTTTCTTCGTAACATTCCTTTAACAGCCGCATAAACACCCACGATGCTATTATTCCTGATAACTGCGGTCCGCTTTTCGCCGCAAGCGGACTTTGCTCAAAACGGCCGTCAGGGGGCTTTCATGATTGATACGAAGCAATATGTCATCAAGCAAATCGAAGAGCGCAACATTCGCTTTTTGCGATTGTGGTTCACCGATATTTTCGGCAATCTGAAAAATGTCGCCATTACGCCTTCCGATATCGAAATCGCGTTTGAAGAAGGCATCGGCTTTGACGGCTCGTCTATCGACGGGCTTGCGAGCTTGCAAGATTCCGATATGCTCGTGCACCCCGATCCGTCGACTTTCCAGGTGTTGCCGTGGCGCCCGAGCGACGATGGCGTGGCGCGCATGTTCTGCGATTTGCGCACGCCCGACGGGGCGCCGGCTGCCGGCGACTCGCGCCATGTGCTCATGAATATGCTGAAGCGTGCAGGCGCGATGGGCTATTCGGTCAATATCGGCACGGCGGTCGAGTATTTCTGCTTCAAGAGCGATTCCGCGCCTGAGCCTATCGACAAGGGCGGCTATTTCGATTTGGCGCCGCTCGACAACGCGTCCGACCTTCGCCGCGAAACGGTGCTCACGCTCGAGAAGATGGGCATTCCCGTTGAGTACTCGCATCATGAAGCGGCTCCGGCGCAGCAGGAAATCGACTTGCGCTTCTGCGACGCGCTTTCCGCCGCCGATGCTGTGGTAACCGCGCGCCTTGTCATTAAAGAAACAGCCCATGCGCAGGGCGTGCATGCTTCGTTCATGCCGAAGCCTATCGAGGGCCAACCGGGAAGCGCGATGCATGTGCATCAGTCGCTGTTCGATGAGCGCGGCAACGCATTTGCCGATACGAACGACCCCGATGGCATGGGGCTTTCGTCGGTCGCCAAGAGCTATATCGCCGGTCTTTTGAAGTACGCGCCAGAATACATGCTGATCACTAACCAATATGTGAATTCCTACAAGCGCTTGGTGCCAGGCTTCGACGCTCCCGTGCTTGTGTCGTGGGGAAGCCGAAACCGTTCGGCCATGGTGCGCGTGCCTCGCTACAAGCCGAGCAAGCCCTCATCGACGCGCATTGCGGTGCGCAGCGTCGATTCGGCGGCGAATCCGTATTTGGCGTACGCTGCCATGCTTGGAGCGGGCCTCAAGGGCATCGAGGAAGGTCTCGATCTGTGCGCGCCGGTCGAAGAAAACCTGTTCAAGCTTTCTCAGGCTGAAATCGCCGAACGCGGCTTGAAATACTTGCCGCGCGACCTCTCCCAGGCGATTGACGAGTTCGAGAAATCGGAACTCATGCACGAGATTCTTGGCGATGTGATTTGCGAGAACCTCATTTCGGCCAAGCGCACCGAATGGGAGGAATATCGCGCGCACGTGAGCTCGTGGGAAATTGATCGTTATCTGGCAAGGCTGTAGGGGGGGCGCTATGCATTCCAAGACAATTCTTGTTTCGTGCGGCCGCACTATCACGCTCGAACGTGCGTCCGCGTTATTCTCTTCTATGGATGCCGACGTGCGTGCGCTGAAAGTGCCGCCTGCGCAGGCGCTTTCTTCCGGTCACGGTTTGGGCGTTGACTTGCTCGTGATTGACGATACCGATGGCGGGTGTGACATTTCCGCAATTGAAGCCGAGCTTGCTAGTGGCGGCGATTCCGCGCTGTTTTTGATGCTCGACGAATCGCGCATGAAGTCGGTGCGCCTGCCCGTGCGCGTGACGAGCGATTTTGCATGCAGTGGTGCGAGTGACGACGAGATCAAGCTTCGCTGCCGTCGCCTTTTGTGGCCGGGCGAAATGACGAGCGATGCCGACTTCATCCATATGGGCGCGCTCACGGTGAACTTGGCGACATATCAGGTGAAGGTCAATGGTGAGCCTATCGATTTGACGTTCATGGAA
>NZ_CDRRGL010000138.1:0-4452 GCF_977041755.1 Slackia sp. | reverse complement strand
ATTGAAGTTGGCTTGCCCATGGTTGTCAATGTGCCCAGGGAGAACAAGAATAGCTATATCCATGCTTTGGGGAGCATATGGAAGTGCGCCTTGTATTGCGGTGCGTTTGCGTTTCTTGGCGGCGTTACTCGGTCGTTGTCGCTGCAGATTGTAGCGATGAACTATATCAATTACGCATCCATTCTGGGCGGCTTGCTTTCGGCGCTGGCCATTGTGGCCATATGGAGGGTCAAAACGGTTCGGTACAGCATCAGCCACGTGTTTCAGGTACTGTTTCCCCTGTTGGTGCTACTTGTTTGCGCCCTGCCGTTTTTCGACATGAAGGCGTTTTTCTGGCCCGCTGCTGCGTTGTACATGGTGTACAGCTTCATGTCGCTAAGCATGCAAGTGCTGTGCGTTCAGGTAACCCATGACTATGGCGTGAGCCCCTCGTTTTGCATCAGCTTCCAAACCGGTGTTTCCGTTTGCATGCAGGGGTTGGGCTATCTTTTGGGGAATGCTGTCAACAGCGAGCCCTTTTCGCAAATTCCGCCGCTTGCGACAATTGCTTTGATTTCGCTTGCCATGCTTGCCCTTGTCGTCTATTTCACGCGCGGGCTTTTCATCTCGCAGGAGACCGATGGGAGAAGCGTCGAATTCCTGTCCCTTGCGAGAAAGCCGCACCAGGCAGAGGCGCCATTTGATGAGACGGAAATCGTTGCCGACGATGAGACGGCGGACGTTGCGGCTGATGAGGGGCCTGCGGCAGGCGACGAAGAGCCAGCCGCAGGCCATGAAAGCGATTTGAGCTACGTCGGCAACTTGTCCGCACGTTGCGAGGCAATTGGCGAGGAATACTACTTGTCGCAAAGGGAAATTGAAGTTATGCAGCTCTTCATGCAGGGCTATACGATGTCGTCCATCGCAAAAGAGCTGTTTATCTCCGAGAACACCGTCAAAACCCACACACGCAGGCTCTACTCGAAGCTGGGAATCAACAAAAAGCAGCAACTGTTCAACCTGGTGAACGGCTGTACGGAATAATGGGCGAGTTTGCCTCTAAACATGCATTTTTGTAGTAAAAAGACGCTGTCATCCATATAGAAAAGCGTGGATTGGCCGAGGATGACAGCTTCGTTATGCTGGCTAGGCTACGCTTTCGTATGGGTAGCTCATGGCGTACATCGTTTCGGGATCGAGGTGTATCTTCCCGTTGTCCCACGTAACGATGTCATGGTCGATTGAAAAGGCTCCAAAAATGCGAGAATCTTTCAGGGACTTGAATGCTGGCTTGTCGGTTAACTCGGACGCGTCGAAAAGGCGTTTTCCTCCTGTGGAGAAAATGACGAGTCTCGATAGGCCATTGACAGCTTTCGCGTCTAGAACCTCCATGCTTGCTTTCGGCTCGCTTGCGAAAGCAAGCCCATCCATAACAAACATTTTAGCTCCTTAAGAAAGCGGGCTGATTTTCTCGAAGGGGTTTCCAGCTACGGCTTTATTCCAAGCGGCATAGGCTTCCTTTTCGTTTTGTTCGGGTACGGCTGGTCTTCGGGCCACACGAATTCGGCGGCTCCCGCCTCGCCTCCATCGATAAGAAGGTTTTGGCCGGTCATGAAGCGGTTCGTCACGCCAACGAAATAGACCCACTCGGCGATTTCGTCGGGTTCGGCCCAACGGCGCAGCGGCGTGAGCTGCATGATGCGATCCCACATGGCGGCGTCGTCCATCACGGGGCGATTGAGCTCGGTAAGCACGCCGCCCGGGTCGACGCTGTTGCAAATTCCCTGCGGCGCCAGGCGGTTCGCGACGTTTTTCGTATACGAAAGAATGCCGCCCTTGCTCGCCGCATACTCGGGAAATTCGGAACCCGTGTGTCCGCTCGCCGAGCCGACGTTGACAACCGAACGAATCCACGGCGCGGGCTTCGCGGCGGGGAAGTCGCCCACGAACGCATATGCCTCGGTGATATTGATGGTGCCCTGCAGGTTAACGGCGATGTCGTCTGCGCCCTGGACGCCAGCATTGTTCACGATGACGTTGGGCTCGAGGCCGGCGGGAAACGCCGCGCGGTCGCGCACGTCGACGACGAAATGCTCGTATTCTGCGTGAGCAATCGATGCCGACGCGATATCGAAGCCGTATACATGCCATCCGCGCTGCAAAAACAGCTCGGCGCATGCGCGACCAATGCCCGCCGAAGTGCCCGTTATGAGTGCCTTCATTATTGGTTGGACTTCTGTGCAGCGATGCGGTTGATGTATGCTGCGCCCACGTTTTCGCGCTCCCAGCCGCGCACGACTTTGTAGCCCACGGGGCTCAGCAGAATCTCGCACAGCAGCTCAGCCACGGCGCCCGTGAACGAGCAGGTGAGCACCTGAATCCACGTCCAGCCGAAGAACACGTGCGATACGACGATGGCGAAAATCAAGTTGTCGACGAACTGCGCAATGCCCGTGGAGATATAGGAACGCTTTGCGAACGCGCCGAAGGTATTCGACGTGGAAAGGCGGCCGATGGCCACGTTGAGCAGGGAATTCACGGTCGACGAGCACAGCATTGCAAGCGAGCTGCCCAGCACGACGTACCACGTGCCGCCGATGGTGGCGTTCAGGGCGTCGTTGACTTCGACCATGCCGGTGTCGTAGTAGGCGCCCCACATGCCCGGGGTGAGGCTCATGAGCCAGAAGAATAGGCACACGGCCAGGTTCACGCCCAGCGCGAGAATCGAGATTTTGATGGACGCCTTCGCGCCGAAGCGCTTGCAGATCATGTCCATGCAGAGGAAGGAAACCCAGCTCACGGCGAAGCCGCAGTCGAGCGCGAGCCATGGTGTGCTCAGAAGCTCCTTGTTTGCCATGAGGTTCATGAGGATGACGCTCACGATGAAAATCGTGACGGTGGGAGCGGGAATGCTCCGCAGCAAGACCTTGTAGTCTTCGAAAAATTTGCGCATTGCGACTTTCTCCTTTGGTTTTAGGTTTTACAAGCAGGATTTCGGACCCGAACTGCTTGGGTGGCGCTTCTTGCTTTTGCGTACCATTTGCCATAATAACGCTCTGGTTCTGTTTTTCCAAGGCAATGCGCGCGCTTTGCACAACGAACGCGCGCCCGTCATATAGAATTCAACGGTTGCATAAATACACATGAATGCGGAAGGTTTAGCGCCCATGCTTATTGAAGCTTTAAAAGCACTGCTCATTGGTCTGGTCGAGGGCATTACCGAATGGCTGCCTATTTCCTCGACGGGCCACATGATTCTTGTTGACGAGTTCGTGAAACTGCAGGTTTCCGATTCGTTCCTTGCGCTGTTCTTGGTGGTTATCCAAATTGGCGCCATCATGGCGGTCATTATTCTGTACTTCCATAAGCTCAACCCCTTCTCGCCGAGCAAAACGGTCGACGAGCGTCGCAGCACGTGGCGCCTTTGGGGCATGGTGGTCATTGGGTGCCTGCCTGCGGCCGTGTTCGGTTTCGCGCTCGACGATTTCATGAACGAGCATTTCTATAACAAGGTTACCGTCGCGGCCATGCTCGTTTTGTACGGCATCGTGTTCATCGTGCTCGAGCGTCGCAATCGCCGTCGTTTCAAGGAAGCGCTCGCCGAGGTGGAAGCGCCGCGTGGCCGTCATGCGCGCGTGAGCGAGGCCGACGCCGAAGCTGCTGCCGAGACGTCGCTGTTCAAGGTAACGAACGTCGACGACATCGATTGGAAAACCGCGCTGAAGATTGGCTTCTTCCAGTGCTTGGCCATGGTCCCCGGCACGTCGCGCTCGGGCGCAACCATCATTGGTGGCATGCTCACGGGCTGCTCGCGCACGGCTGCGACCGAGTTCACGTTCTTCCTGGCCATTCCCGTGATGCTCGGCTGGGGCGTGGTGAAGGTCGCGAAGTTCGTTTTGGCGGGCGTCGCCATGACGCAGACCGAAATCGTCGTGCTCGTGGTGGGCATCGTGACTGCTTTTGTGATGTCGGTCATTTCGATCAAATTCCTCATGGGCTATATCAAGAAGAACGACTTCACGGCATTCGGTATTTACCGCATCATCGTGGGCGCGCTGGTTTTGGGCTATTTCGCGTTCGAGACCATGGGAATGTTGCCGTAGATCCGCAACAAGCAATTGTGATGTACGCGCCTCGCGTCTTCGGGCGAGGATTCTGGCGCAGTTCCGCACGAGCCGAAAGCCACATGAAGTGGCTTTCGTGCGAGCTCAGGACTGTTTGAGCACGGAAGCCTCGTCTGAAGACGCGAGGCGGTTTGTATACACTCACTCCAAAGATGGATAGGTGGATATATGACTAGCATCGATATCGATTCCTTGAATCCCGCGCAGCGCGAGGCCGTGCTGTGCACCGAGGGCCCGCTGCTCGTGCTTGCGGGCGCTGGTTCGGGTAAAACGCGCGTGCTCACGTATCGCATTGCGCATATGCTCGCCGACAATGGCGTGCAGCCGTGGGAGATTCTGGCTATCACGT
>NZ_CDRRGL010000137.1:0-4488 GCF_977041755.1 Slackia sp. | reverse complement strand
TGAAAAAAGAACTCCCCGCCCTGTTCTACAAACTGCTCATTATTGCAGCCACCATTATTTGGGGCTTCAGCTTCGTTGTCGTAAAAGACGCCGTCGATGCCGTATCGCCCGCGTGGCTTATGGGCATGCGCTTCGTCGCCACCGCCGCAATTCTGGCTGTGGTGTTCCATAAAACGCTGCGTGCGAACTTCGATACGAGCCATCTTTTTGCAGGCGTCGTGCTTGGCGTGCTCTCGTTTTTGGGCTTCTGGATTCAAACCATTGGCATTACCGACACGACCCCCGGCCGCAATGCGTTTCTTACTGCGACGTATTGCGTCATGGTGCCGTTCCTTTATTGGATTGTGGCGAAGCGTCGCCCCACGGTATTCAACCTGGTAGCCGCCGTCATGTGCATTGCGGGCGTCGGGTTCGTTTCGCTCGGCGGCGATTTCACGTTCTCTATGCGCTGGGGCGATGCCATGACCCTGCTTTCGGCCGTGTTCTTCGCGCTGCATATGGTTATGGTGCCCGTTTTCGCCGACCGTCGAGACATCATGACCATCACCATCGTGCAAATCGGCACAAGCGGCCTGTGCGGCATCGCAATTGGAGCGCTCAGCGAACCTGCGCCCGCTTTCTCATCGCTCGGCATCGATTTTTGGGCGCAACTCGGCTACCTGGTGGTCTTCGCTTCGTGCTTGGCCATGGTATTTCAAAATGTGGCGCAAGCGAAAATTCCTCCGGCGCAAGCGTCGCTTTTGCTCTCGCTTGAAAGCGTGTTTGGCGTGGCGTTTTCCGTGCTGCTTTATGGCGAAGAGCTCACCTGGATGCTGCTTGCGGGCTTCGCGCTCATCTTCTGCGCCATCGTGATAAGCGAAATATTTCCCAGGCCGAAAAAAGAGTGATCCGTCTGCGCTCAATTCAGCCTATCGCCCTCGTGTAATTTTCACCGAGGCATACGCAACAGGCAGGCCGATAGGCGCCCAAGGCTTTTTCAGTTCAACATCGATTTCTTGAATCAGCGGAAATCTATCCAACACGGCATCGGCCACAGCCTGCGCTGCGCGCTCGATCAGCTTGAACGTCGATGCGCGCAACGTCGCATCGACCAGACGGCATACCGCGCCGTAGTCGACCGAATCGTCCAACGCATCGCTTTTGCATGCCGCAGAAAAATCGCCACGCAACGCCAGGCTCACAATGAATTTCTGCCCTAACGCGTTTTCTTCAGGAAACACGCCGTGGTTCGCAAATACTTCTAAATCGACGATGCGGATTTCATCCATCGTATCCCCTGTTCAATCTAGATTTTAATGCCGGCATTCATTTTTTCGGGCAGCCAGTCGCATCGCTCACGCGCCGCGCACGCGTAACACGGGCGAGACACTTTATCAGCCTCATAGAGCAGCTTCCCCAACGGCGAGGCATCGTCGGCGAAGCGGCGGTGCTGCGCCACAGCAGCAACAATGGCCGTTTTTTCAAGCGCCGAGAAGCCATCGATATCCATCAAGATGTTCGTCGCAACGCGCGCGCCCGCAACTTCATGCGGCTCGCCGTGCTCATATTGCTCAGCCTTGCCCAAATCGTGAAGGAGGGCTGCCGCATAGACCGTTTCTTTTCGGAAGGGCATTTTGCGCTCAAGCACCCGAATGTAGGCGATGCGCGCCACGTCGAGCAGGTGATCGATCCCATGACAACAAAACTCGCGGCCCAATTCGGCACGATGGATGCGCTTCATGTGGTCGACGAAATCGGGATGGCGGCGAATCGCATCTACCGCAGGCATGACCTGGTCATTTCCGCAAATGCCACGCAACTCGAGCTCCTGCTCGCGCGCAATCATCGATGCCGTCTTCGGCGACGTTGCCCCAAGGGACGACGCGCCCGACGGCAAAACCTCGGCAACAGAAACCCCGCCGCCCGTTACGGGCACGGAAGTCGCGGAAAAGCGGGAGTCAACCGCAAGGGGGTTAACCGGGCCCTCGAAGCCCTCGAGCTTCGCGGCGTCGGGCGTGCTTACCGCCGCCAAAGCTGGAGCGTCGCCCTGCATTTCGTGCACAACGCGCCCCGTTCCGGCCTCGCGTTCGGTTACTTTGAATCGTTCGGTTTTATCGGGCTTCGCCATACTCGCCTCCCCGGTTCATGCATTCGGTCAATCAAAATAATAAGCCTCGCAAAAAAGCAAGGCTCATCGATGGTCTATGCACTCGGACTATTTCCCAATCAGGCGGAAGAATTCGTCAACCAGCGCCTGATTGCCTTCGAAAACGCCACGCTTTGCAAGCGTTGCGGTCGAAGCGCCCGGCTTGCTCACACCGCGCATCGACATGCACATGTGCTCGCCCTCGACCATGACGATAGCGCCCTTCGCGCCCAAATCATCCATGAGCGCATCGGCGATTTGCGAAGTCAATCGCTCCTGCAGCTGCAGGCGTCGAGAGAACACCTCGACCGTACGCGCGAGCTTCGAGAGCCCCGTCACGCGACCGTCGGGGATATAGGCGAGATGAACCTTGCCATAAAACGGAAGCAAGTGGTGCTCGCACAGCGAGTAGAACTGAATATCGCGCTCGACGACCATATCGTCGGAGTCGATGGAAAACGTCGTAGACAAATGCTCCGATGCCGATTCGTCCATGCCTCGGCAAATTTCGGCATACATGCGCCCCACGCGCTGAGGCGTCTCGAGCAGCCCTTCACGCTCAACGTCTTCCCCCATGCCCTCGAGCAAAAGGCGAACAGCCTGTTGGATTTTCTCCTGGTCGACCACGTTTGGTTCCCGTCTTTCCGCAAACAACAAAAACGCGCCCGAAGGCGCGTCGGTTCATGGGAGACATTATAAAGCTGCAAACGCCGAAAGCGCCGTTGGCTCGAAGTTTCTTCAAACGAGCGGGCGGCAGCGATCCGCAACTTCACATGAAGCCAATCGGTTCGCCGTCGCCCGCTTCCATCGGGCAAATCGATTCTTACTGCGCCTTGTACGGAACCATAGCTTCCTCGTCGCCGTTCGCTTCCTCAAGACGCTTGAAGAAGTCCTTGGTCTCGCGAACAACCACGCCCGAAAGCACGATCAGGGCGATCATATTCGGAATAGCCATGCATGCGTTGAAGATGTCGGCGATGGTCCACACGGCAGCAACCGTCATGTACGGGCCGGCGAACACGCAGGCGATATAAGCCCAGCGATACACCTTCACGGCCTTCTTCGAGCCGTTGCTGAAATACTCGAGGCAGCGCTCGCCATAGTAGTCCCAGCCAAGAATGGTGGTGAAGCCAAACAGCGCCAGGCAAAGCATGAGCACGAAGCTCACGGCCTCGCCGGGAATGAACGGCAAGCCAGCCTGGAATGCGGCGGTGGTAACGGCCGCGCCCTCAAGGCCGGGAATCTGATACGCGCCCGTCATCACGAGGGCCAAGCCGGTCATGGAGCACACGATGATCGTATCCAGGAAGGTGCCCGTCATAGAAACCAGGCCCTGACGCACAGGCTCTTTGGTCTGGGCAGCGGCGGCGGCAATAGGAGCAGAACCGAGGCCAGCCTCATTGGAGAAAATACCGCGCGCGATGCCCTTCTGCATAGCAATGATAATCGCACCCAGGGCGCCACCAGCGGCGGCACGCAGGCCAAACGCGCTCTCGACAATCGTGACCAGCGCATCGGGCAGAGCGGTGATATTCACCGCAATGAGCACCAGAGAGAAGCCCACATAGATGACCACCATAACGGGAATGATCTTCTGAGCGACGCTCGAAATGCGCTTCAGGCCGCCAATGACAACCAGGCCAACGAAAATGGCAACGACGAGCGAGCCGATAACCGTAGCGAGCGAATATTCCATGCCGAACAGGCTCACGGTATTCGCCATGTTCGGGTCAAAGAAGCCGGTGATAGCCGAGTTGATGGAGTTCACCTGCGTGAAGGTACCAATGCCGAACAGGCCGACGCACATTCCGAAGAACGCGAAGATCTTTGCGAGCCAACGCCAGGAAATCTGGGGCAGACGCTGCTTCATGCCGCGCTCGATGTAATAGAACGGGCCGCCGAGCACATGGCCGTCTTCGTCAATGCTGCGATACTTCACCGCAAGCAGGCCCTCGGAATACTTCGTGGCCATTCCGAACAACGCAGCGAGCCACATCCAGAACATCGCGCCCGGACCGCCAGCAACGATAGCCGTCGCAACGCCCACGATATTGCCGGTGCCGATGGTAGCCGAAAGCGCCGTGCACAGCGCGCCGAAGCTCGACACCTCGCCGTGAGCGTCTTCACCCTCTTCATTCTTCATCATGTAGCGAAGCGCGCGGGGCAACTTGGAAAACTGCAGGCCACGCAGGCGCACGGTCAGCAGAATGCCACCGGCCAAAATGAGGACCATAAGCGGCACGTCCCAAATAAAATCGTCGATGGCGACCAAAATGCTGTTCACCGTGGCGAAAAACTGTTCCACAACTCTTCCTTTCTTCATTCCGCATCGCGAAACGTCCGACTATCTAACGCCGCGCGCG
>NZ_CDRRGL010000136.1:0-4538 GCF_977041755.1 Slackia sp. | reverse complement strand
AAGGTGATGGTGCCCGGCTCGCTTGCCATGATGGTTTCCACGATGTAGTTCACCGCGTGCTTCTGCTCGAGCGGGCGGGTTGGCACGGGCAGCTCGACGCCGTCCAGGCCGCTTTCGCCGTGAATCGAGGCAGCCACTTCCTGCGGGCGCACGATGGGGCGGTCGCATCCGGCGTACACGGCCACGTCGGTAGCGTGCGCCTTTTCGAGCACCGCGCGGGCGTTGTAAGTCACCTTTCGAGGCTTTGGTTGCCTCCGACGGTGGTCACGCCCAAAAGCTCGATTTCGGGGTTGCCCAGCGCGAGCAGGATGGCGACGGCGTCGTCGTGTCCTGGATCGCAATCCAGGATGATCTTCTTCGTCACGATTGCTCCTTTAAAAGAGGGGTTGCTTGCATGCCTTCGGCAAAGTATCAGAGATATTCGTCCAAAGGCATAACTTTGAAGTTTAACGCATTCGAAATGAATAGGACGCGAAAGTTGGAAGTATGTATACGATGCTGACATGATTCGCTGTTGCACCGTGTGGAAGTTGCTGAATGCCACCCGTTAAATGCTACGAGCATTTAGCAGGGGTCGTATATGTCGAAAAGGATAGGGGGGCGTTGCTAATGCACGAGGTTGACGAGGAAGCGCTGCGTGAACGATTGATGGACGAATGCGGAACTGTCATGTTCGGCGGTTTTCCGGCGGCGTTGCTGGACGTTGCAGATATCGAATCTGCTTCGGGCGACGAGCTGCTCGAAATAGCAGAACGCCTTGGGGTCGATTCTGAGGAATACTAAGCCTGCGAAAACCTGCTAAATGCTTGTAGCATTTAGCAGGTTGGGATGCGTGTTAAACGCTCGTAGCATTTAACAGGTTTCGAGCATGCGGCAGGTTTGTACTACGAGGATGCTTTCGCGCATGCGACAGGTGCGCCACGGCGGCGACGGCGACGACGGGCGATTTTGCGCTCCGCCCGTTAAATGCTTGTGTTAAATGCTACGAGCATTTAACAGGTGGCGGCGATTCCGCCTGGGCATTCCGTCCGCTCGTGGGGAACTGATGGGCGCGCGGCGGCGTTTGCGGGCGACCTGGTAGAATGGCTGAATTGAATTCGGTACAAAAGCTCGTCTGGCGCCGCTGCGTTGTGCGCGGAGCCAATCAAATATGAGCGCATCAAACAACGAACAGGAGTCCCGCATGGCGGAATTCATTTACACCATGTACAAGGCGCGCAAAGCGCACGGCGACAAGGTGATTCTCGACGACGTTACGCTGTCGTTTTATCCCGGCGCGAAAATCGGCGTGGTGGGCCCGAACGGCATGGGCAAATCCACGCTGCTGAAAATCATGGCCGGCCTTGAGGAAGTTTCGAACGGCGAGGCACGCCTGTCCCCGGGCTATTCCGTGGGCATTCTGCAGCAGGAGCCGCCGCTTGACGAGGACAAGACCGTTCTCGAAAACGTGCAAATGGCATTCGGCGACGTGCTCGCGAAAATCGACCGCTTCAACGCGATTTCCGCCGAGATGGCCGACCCCGATGCCGACTTCGACGCGCTTATGGAAGAAATGGGCAAGCTGCAAGAAGCCATCGACGCCGCCAACGGCTGGGACCTTGACAGCCAGCTGTCCCAGGCTATGGACGCGCTGCAGTGCCCCGACCCCGACATGCCGGTGAACGTGCTTTCCGGCGGCGAACGCCGTCGCGTGGCGCTGTGCCGCCTGCTGCTCGAGGCTCCCGACCTGCTGCTGCTCGATGAGCCCACTAACCACCTCGACGCCGAGTCGGTTCTGTGGCTCGAGCAGTTCCTGCATCGCTACCAGGGTGCCGTGCTCGCCGTGACGCACGACCGCTACTTCCTCGACAACGTCGCCGAGTGGATTTGCGAGGTCGACCGCGGCAGCTTGTACCCCTACAAGGGCAACTACTCCACGTACCTCGAAACCAAGGCCGCCCGTATGGCCGCCCAGGGCCAGCGCGACGCGAAACTTGCCAAGCGCATGCAGAACGAGCTCGAATGGGTGCGTTCGTCTCCGAAGGCTCGCCAGGCCAAGAACAAGGCCCGTCTGGAAAACTACGACCGCATGGTGGCCGAGGCTTCGCAAAGCAAGAAGGTCGACTTCACCGACATCCACATTCCCGTGGGCCCGCGCCTGGGCGCCGAGGTGCTCAACGTCGAGCATCTGCATAAGGAATTCGACGGCCGTGTGCTCATCGACGATTTGTCGTTCAGCCTGCCGCGCAACGGCATCGTGGGCGTTATTGGCCCCAACGGCGTGGGCAAGTCGACGCTGTTCAAGATGATCGTCGGCAAAGAACAGCCCACCTCGGGCGAGCTGAAGCTCGGCGAAACCGTGCAAATCTCGTACGTCGACCAGAACCGCGAGGGTATTGACGGCAACAAAACGTTGTGGGAAGTCGTGTCCGACGGCCTCGACTACATGCAGGTGGGCGAGACCGAGGTTCCGAGCCGCGCGTATGTGTCGGCATTCGGCTTCAAGGGATCTGACCAGCAGAAGCCCGCTGGCGTGCTTTCTGGCGGCGAGCGCAATCGCCTGAACCTGGCGCTTACGCTCAAGCAGGGCGGCAACTTGCTGTTGCTCGATGAGCCCACCAACGACCTCGACGTCGAAACACTCGAGAGTCTCGAAGAGGCGCTCATGGAATTCCCGGGCTGCGCGGTTGTCACGAGCCACGACCGCATGTTCCTCGACCGCATTGCCACGCATATTCTGGCGTGGGAAGGCACCGACGAGAACCCCGGCAACTGGTTCTGGTTTGAGGGCAACTTCGACAGCTACCAGAAGAACCGCGTTGAGCGCCTGGGCGAAGAGGCCGCCAAGCCGCACCGCATCCATCGCAAGCTCACCCGCGACTAAGCAACTCATTTTGAAGCGCCGCTCTTATGGGCGGCGCTTTTTGACGGAAAGGCGCATGCTCCATGTCTACAACCATTAAGGGCATCGTATCGGCGATGCGCGCATGGCACGATGGCTCGTGGGATGATATCTGCGATTGCTGCGGCATGTGCTGCTACGAGCGCGAGGTCGACGAATATGGCGACGTCGCCGTTGACCTTTCGGCGCCGTGCGAGTTCCTTAACGAATCCACGCGCCGCTGCAGCGTCTATGAAAACCGTTTTGACAAGTGCGAGCGTTGCTGCCGCCTTACCCCGCGCATCGCGCTTTTCGGTGACCACTTGCCGCCAAGCTGCGCCTATGTGCGCGCGTTTCGCCGATAGATGAGTGGCATCTTCGGCGCCGTTTTCGGAATCGTTTGATTAAGCGTGAAACTCTGTGTGTGGAATGCGTGCATCGCGTGCTATTTGGATTTCGTCGATAACGCACGCTGTGCCCATTGCGTACCACGCGTTTTCCCAACCTCCCTGTTTTGAAGCGCACTTTACAAGCGCCTCGATGTGCTTTGATACAATGAAGTCGTTCTGCAGATGCACGTCAAAGGGGCTTCCATGAGCAACGATCCCATCTCGACCGACGAAACGCAAATCACGCTTACGCTGCCCGAACGGGTGGGCATGGAGCAAATCGTGGGCCCTTCCGATTGCGTGTTGCGTGAGGTGAAGCGGGCGTTTTCCGCGCGCATCACGGTTCGAGGCGATACCATTGCGCTTTCGGGCGATGCCGCGGAAGTGCAAAGCCTCACGGCTCTGTTCAGCGATTTCATTAAAATGGCCGCCGCGGGAAGCGACCCGACGATCGATGACGCGCGTCGCGCCGTCGAACTTTTGCGGCAGGGCGAATTCGCGCCGAGCATTTTGCGCGAAGATATTCTGCTCACGTATCGCGGCCGTGCGATTCGTCCGAAAACCGCGGGCCAGAAGCGCTATGTCGATGCGATTCGCGAAAACACGGTAACGTTCGGCATTGGTCCTGCAGGCACGGGCAAAACCTATTTGGCAATGGCTATGGCGGTGGCCGCGCTCAAGCGCAAGGAAGTTAATCGCATCATTCTCACGCGCCCTGTGGTCGAGGCGGGCGAGAACCTGGGCTTTCTGCCAGGCACGCTTACCGAGAAAGTCGATCCCTACATTCGCCCGCTCTACGACGCGCTGTTTGATATGACCGATATGGAACGTGCTCGCGAACTCATCGAAGGCGGCGTTATTGAAATCGCGCCGCTCGCATTCATGCGAGGCCGCACGTTCAACGATAGCTTCATCATTCTCGACGAAGCGCAAAACACCACGCCTGAGCAAATGAAGATGTTCCTTACGCGTTTGGGCTTCAACTCGAAAATGGTTATCACGGGCGACGTGACCCAGGTCGATCTGCCGCACGGCTATTCCGGCCTCAAGGGTGTGCGCCGCATTCTTGAAGGCGTCGAAGACATCGCCTTTCGCGACCTTACCGGGCGCGACGTGGTGCGGCACAACCTTGTCGCACGAATCGTAGAAGCCTACGAAAGGGCCGCCGAAACTCGTTAGCCCTTCTTGCTCTGGCTTTATCGACTGAAAGCCGATGGCTCGCTGTGCGACAATTCGTCGAGAGCAGATACCTGAGTTCGCACGAACAGCCCACTGGGCTGTTCGGCTCA
>NZ_CDRRGL010000135.1:0-4553 GCF_977041755.1 Slackia sp. | reverse complement strand
CGAGTCAAAATCGCCCAGGGCGAAATTGGGCGTTACGCCAATCGCGCAAAGCGAGGAAAAACCACCGTCGACCGCAATCACCTTATCGAAATGTTCGGCGGAAAAATGGTCGGCATCAAAGGACGCGGCACCGACAAGCGCACATGAAAAACGATTCTCTGGCATATCTTCCCTTCTAACCCAGTTCATGATCCGCGGCTTTTGCTCAAGATTGTAGCAACACCGTGCAGAATGCACGACATACGGCGCAGGCAATGATACAATAGCCGACGCTATGCGGGCTGGACGGTCGCGGTGGCCTTGCGCCAACGAGGAAAGTCCGGGCTTCTTGAGGCAGGATGCCGGCTAACGGCCGGGCGGGGAAACCCGATGGAAAGTGCTGAAGAAACTTAAACTCCCACTGGCGCCCTCGGGCGTTAAGAGAAAAGCTGAGAAGGTGCGGTAAGAGCGCACCAGCACGTCAGTAATGGCGTGGCTTGGTAAACCCCATCCGAAGCAAGGGCGAATAGGCATGCGATACGGTTGAGCCTCTCCGTGCATGCGGGTAGCCTGCTTGAGGCGTGCGGTAACGCACGTCCTAGATAAATGGCCGTCTTCAACGACAGAACCCGGCTCATAGGCCCGCTAAGGCATTACAAAACGAAAGCCCGCTCGCGCGGGCTTTCGTCGTTTATCGAAGCAAAACGCATTCGCGTCAAGCATCAACGAAAAAGAACCCCTGACGCTGGCAATCCTGGCGAAGCCAGAGTAGCGCATGCTTCAGCACGCGAATCAAAGGCTGAGCCAAAAATGCAGCACCAGGGGTTCTTGCAGCATCGCGTTATTTCGCCGCCCGAAGGAGCGGCGGGGTCACACTAGTCGATATCGCCCAAATCAAAGGCCTCGGCAGCATCGCCGAAACCGGAAAGGTCTTTCTCGACGCTCGGCGCCGGCGCGGGAGCGGCGCTCTGGGCCGGGATGACCGTAGCGGTTGCGGGAGCGGCAGTCGCGGCAGGCGTCACAGGGGCCGATTCAACAGCGCCTGCAGCGGGAGCGACATAGCTCGGGGCAACAGCGCCCGTGGCGCCGAACATGGGCTTGTGGACCGGTGCCTGAGCGGGGCTTGCGAAACGACCATGGGAGCGCTTCTTGCCCTCCTTCTTGGCGAGTTCGTCCTCGATATCGTCAAGCTTGGCATTCGCATCGTCGATGAAGCTCTTCAGGGCCTCGGAATACGCCTCGCACGTCTTCTTGTGCGAACGATCGAGCTCTTCGATGGCGGTTTCGATCTTGGCCTTCTCGGCGTTCGCGCGGTCGACGATGTCGCTCGCCTCGATTTCGGCGTCGTTGTGGATGCGCTTCGCTTCAGCGCGGGCCGCATCAAGCACTTCCTGAGCAGAACGCTGAGCGGTCACGAGCGCATTGGCAATGGCGGAAGCGTCGGTTTCCTTTTCGGAAAGCTGCTTCTCGAGCTCGGCGATGCGAGCGTCTTTTTCGTCGGCGGAAAGCGCCGAGATCGTATCGGCGGCTTCCTCTTTGATTGCCTCGGGCTCGGGTTCGGGCATCGCGGGCTCGGCGAAGGCGGCGTCCATGTCCATAGGCTCGTCATCATCGAAGCCCATCTGGTTGTTATTGAGCTCGTCGATGCGAGCGAGAAGCTCTTCGATCTGGGCATTCAAACCGTCAATCTCGGCTGCGACATGCTCGAGGAACACATCGACCTCGTCAACGTCATAACCCTTGCGATCAACCGTGAAACTCTGGTTGTGGATGTCTTCGGAAGTGATGGCCATGCCTACTCCAATCTCATTCGATATATACCCTGGAAACCCAGGGCGGCCTGCGATATGAATCGCACAGCCTGCAGGGCGCCTTGCGCCCCAATGAACACGTTCGCGCTGCGGCGGCTAAAGAATGCCCACGATCAAGCGCACCAAGAATTGTAATACAAGCAGGGCAAAGATAGGCGTAACGTCCACCATGCCCCCAATCGGCGGGATGAATTTACGGAAAAGGTTCAGATACGGATCGCAAACCTTCCCCAAAACCGTTTCGATATCGGCCAGAATGCCGCTTCTGTTCGGAATCCAGCTCATGAGCACATACACGAGCAGAATCGTCGTGTACGCGTCGGCGAGCTTCACGATGAAAAGCTGCAGGGCATACATTTACATCAATCCTTGCGCTTTGAGGCGAGACGCCTCGGCATCGCTCAAGCCCGCGCCGCGCGTGATGACGAACACGTGGCCCGAAACGCATTCGACCTGAGCCTCGAAAGCGCATGCCACGCCAAAGCTGAAGTCGAGAATGCGCTTGCCGAGCGCTTCGGGTGTGTTGCGCAGCGAGACAACAGCGACATCGCCGCTCTTGAGCACCTTGGCGATGCGTTCGGCATCGTCATACGACTCAGGCTTGACGATGGTCACGATACGCGCCGGACGCTGCACCACGCGGCCTTCGCCAGAAGGCGATGCGGGCGCAGGAATCGCTCCCGTGGTTTGAGCATAAGCGCCCGTGGAGCTCGCGGCAGCCTGGGGCGCCGACGCGGCCGGCCGAGCGGCAGACGAGGGCTCAAACAGCGAATTCACGCCAGGAGAGCGATGCGAATCTTCACGAAGCGCGCCGAAATCACGGTTCGGACGCGTTGCCTGCGACGCATCGGCGGTCTCGGGGGCTTCGCTCGGCGTGTATTGGATATTGGCGCGCACGTCGTCAGACGTGACAAGCTTGGGCAACGACGCCGTGAAGCTCGAAGAAGGCGAGTCGTTCTCCACCGCGTAATCGGCAGAATCGTCGAAGCCGTATTCGCCATAATCGCCATAATCGACGGCGTCATCGCGAGAATCGCGAGCGCGCGAGGAGCGCGAGCCCGCCTGGCTCGAAGCCTCGCCAATGCCCAGCCGATCTTTCAGTTCATCAAATTTAGGAATCTTGAAATCCATTGCGTGTCCACCTATCAATCAAGCGGGCTAACCCGCATAGTCGGCACTGAATATGGCTCGACCGATGCGAACCATGGTAGCCCCCTCGCCAATACCTTCGGAATAATCGTTGCTCATCCCCATTGAAAGTTCATGGAGCTCCATATCGATGCCACGTGCCGCAAGGTCGCTTTGCGCCGCATCGCGCAGCCCGCGCAGACGCTTAAACGTTGCACGCGCCACCGAGGCGTCGCCGATGGGAGCCATTATCATAAGGCCTTTTACGTGCACATGATCCAAGGTTGCGCAATGCGTAAGCATATCGATAAGATTCTCGTCGGCCACGCCCTGCTTATTCGACTCGCCATCGTTGACTTCAATAAGCACGTCCTGCACAATGCCGGCCGCCGCGGCCAATCGATCGATTTTATCGGCGTGACTTTCCTGGTACAAAGAATGGATGAGGCATGCACGCCCCACCACCTTGTCGAGCTGGCGCGACTGGATATTGCCAATAAAATGCCAGTTCTCGCTCGGAAAAGCGTCGTGCTTGCGAACGAGTTCATCGGGGCGGTTTTCCCCGAAATCGTGAATGCCCGCCTCGATTGCCTCGGAAACCGCATCAAGCCCCACGGTCTTCGACACGCCAATGACGCGCACATCGCTTCGAGCACGGCCCGCAGCCGCGCACGCCTCCTCGACGGATTCTTCGACAGATTCCCAACGTTGTTCCAACGTAGCCATAAGAAAGCTTCTTCCTATCCAAGAATACGAGCCGCAAACGCGCCATGGCGACCGCACGTGCCGCCCGAAGCGCGATACGAATAAAAATGCTCACCGGCATCGCACACCGTACATATATCGACATCGGCGATGCGCTCAGGCGAAACGCCCATGCTTGCAAAACCGCAGCGCAGCGCAGCGCCCATATCGACATGACGATCATCGACCAAGCTTGCCTCGCCGAACGAATCGAAAAACTGCTTGGCGACTTCTTCGCCAACCTCGAAATGGCACGCGTGGATATAGGGGCCGATATATACGTTGAAACGCTCGGGGGTCTCGCCCGTAAGTTCGCAAAGCGTCGAAAGCGCCGTTGCCCAGGCGCCATACACGACGCCGCGCCACCCGCAATGCGCCACGGCGAACTTGCCGGAAGGCGCCACGATAATCACAGGCGTGCAATCGGCGAAGCACAGCAAAGCCGCGACATCGTCGCACCCCACGGCGACCGCATCGCTGCCTTCGGCCGCGAACTCCCGCGTCTCGGCGATATCGCCAGCGTTTTCGCACACGGCGACATCGGCGCCATGCACCTGATTGGGCACAATAAGCCTCGATGGATCGATGCCGAACGCCTCGCAGACCCTGCGGCGATTCTCACGCACGCTTTCAGGGTTGTCGTTGACATGAAGGCCAAGATTCAACGAATCATACGGCGGCTCGCTCACACCGCCCAAACGCTCGGTAAACGCAATGCGTACGCCGCACGCTTCGAACAGGGCCTCATCGGTAAATGCGGTCAGGTTAGAAAAACGACCCTCGACAAGCCGCGGGAGCGGCAAATCGAGGGTCGTTTCAAGCCCTGACGCGTTAGTCATACCCGTCATGGCACATCGCTTCCGTTTTATCGACGACGAAGGAAATCGGGAA
>NZ_CDRRGL010000134.1:0-4559 GCF_977041755.1 Slackia sp. | reverse complement strand
TCAAGAAAGAAGGATTGCCGCCGATGGACGACCTTGAGCTTGCCTACGTGCATGATGGTTCGCTTGAAGGGCTGCTCACGGCGGTCTTTCTCGCCTTTGAACGGAAGGAATACCCTTCTGACGTATCGGCTTCGTGCCGCTTTATGCCCAGGCTCGGGCAGCGAATCGTTGAGGTCGAGACGAATATGGAACGGGCGTGGCGTGTGCGTGCGGGAATTATTCGCGTATGCGACATGGAGACATATCAATGCGTGGTTGCGGCCTCGCTTTCCGATGAACCCGATGCGGGCTCATCGATTCTTTCCTTCGTTCGATACGCCATGAAGCGCGGCCCTCGCGCACGATTCGACAAAGCTGCGCCCGATGTTGAGCGTTTCGCGGAAATTGTTCGATCGGTCAGAAATGAGCGTCATTACTGGGTGCAATTCATGCGTTTCTCGAAAACGCGCGATGGCGTGTATGTGGCGGTATGCAATCCCAAGGCGAGCGTCGTGACGCTGCTTATGGGGTGGTTCTCGGCTCGGTTCAACACGCAGCCGTTCATCGTGTTCGATGAAGTTCACCATGTTGCCGGCGTTTCTCATAACGGAGAATGGCAGCTCGTTCGCTCTCCCGATTTCGTTGTGCCGCCCGCTGCTGTCGATGATGCCTTCTATGAGCAGGCTTGGAAAACGTTCTACGACAGCGTTGCAATCGATGCGCGCTACAACCCCGAGCTGCGTCGCAGCTTTATGCCGAAGCGCCTCTGGAAGAACATCGTCGAATTGAGCGATGTGTCACTTGGGGGTCCGGGAATAAAAGAAGAGCGCCATCCGCTGCCTAAGCAGCGAAACGGCGCTCTGAAAGGAAGTGCGGCCGGTGGCCTTCTGGACCAATAGGCGCGTTTCTATTTCATGCCGGTTTGGCTCATTTCCTCAACGTCAACCGAAATAGTGTGGGCGATGGGCTTCCAGCTGGCTTTTTTCACCAACGCGACCAACGCGATGGGGATGTAGGTGAGCTGGAAAATGGGGAAGGTGAACAGGTAACCGATCTTCTTCGCCGTGGTGGAATGGATGTTGTCCCATTCGGTAAAGGTAGTAAGCACGCCGAAGATGAACATGAACAGCATGAAGTTAAACAGGCAGAAGAACATCGACGATAAAGCCGAAGTGATCATGGTGCCTGCCGATATTACGCCGAATATCGCGAGCAACGCGATGGTGCCGTTGAAGCCGATGGAAATAATCGTGAGCAGCATGGCGGGCGCGATGGTCATGAGCATATCGTAGCACGCAAAGCGCTTGCCCTTCGGGTTGGTGAAAATACCTTTGAACAGCTTGCCGGCATAGTGCCAAAACACCTGATAGAAGCCTTTTGCCCAACGGAAGCGCTGGTTCCAGGAGTCGATGAAAGTAATGGGTTGTTCGTCATAGAGCATGGCGGTGGGGCAATAGGCGATACGACGGCCTTCAATAATGGAGCTTGCGGAAAACTCGATATCTTCCGTGAGCAGGTGCCATTTCCAGCCGCCGCTTTCTTTGAGTACATGGGCGGCAATGAAGAAGCCCGTTCCCGAAATAGCGCAGCTCGTGTTGAGCGTGAGGCGCGCCTGGCTCAGGTATTTCGCCTCGCGCAAGAACCAAATGGCATAGCCGGCGGAAATCCAGTTGCTTCCGTAGTTCTTAGAGTTGCGATAGCTCGTGGAAGCCTCGGCGCCGCCGTCAAAGACTTTATTCATTTCGCGGAAGTAATTCGCGTCGAGCACGTTGTCGGCGTCGAATACGAAATACGCTTCGAAGCTCTCGGCATCGTTGCGTTTTTGGATTTCATGCCAGCCGTAGTTCAGCGCGTAGCCCTTGCCGACTTCCTTGTCGTTAAAGCGCTCGTACACTTCGGTTGCGCCGGCATTGCGCGCGATTTCTGCGGTATTGTCGGTGCAGTTGTCGGCAATCACGAAAATGCTGATGAGCTCTTGCGGGTAGTTTTGCACGCGAATGCTGTGAATGAGGTCGCCGATAACTTGGCTCTCGTTGCGCGCAGAAATCATCACGGCATATTTGTGATTGGCCTTGGCTTCCTGCAAAGGCGGTTTGCGCGTGAGCACGACGAATACGTAGTAGAACTGGTAGATGTAGCAGATGCTGAAAACCAGCAGAACGGACCAGTTGAAGACGTCAACGAACGTCATATGCGAAAGCATTTGCTCGAACACGGTCTTCTCGCTCCTATCGATTGGCGGCTTGAAATGCGCGTTGGCACTTCCGTAAACTTTCAAAATTATAGGGTTAGAGCGGCGTGGGGCCTATATGCCTTTCCGTGCACGAACATAAAATGCGCAACCATTGCAGAATTGGGCGACCTCTGGCTGTTCAAGGGGTTGCGCCGTTCTTCGATGGAGCGCTTACGCTCGCGCGACGGTGGCGCAACGCACCTGCGCGCCGGCACGTTCGAGCGCGATGCTCGCCTGATCCATCGTTGCGCCTGTGGTGAACACATCGTCGATCAGAATAAGGCGCCGGCCTGGAAGAGGCTCGCATGCAGTAAAGCGTCCCTGCATATTCTGCTTGCGTTCCGCTCTGTCCAATATGCGCTGATCGCGCGCGGTGGGAGGGTTGAGCGCTCGTATGCATGGGAGCCCGCATTGGCCCGCAAGGCTTCGGGCCAAAAGCTCCATGTGATCGAAGCCTCGTCTTCGTCGAGCGGCCTTGGTTGCGCTCACGTAGGTCACGCCATTCGCCCACCTCAGCCATGATGGTGGGAGCGCGTTCGCAAGAATCGCCGCCAAGGTTTCGGAAAGACGCTGCTCTCCTTTGTCTTTATACGTTTTGATTAAAACGCCGGTGTCCGCTGTGTACCGAAGCGCGCTTATGCAAAGGCGCGTGTGCTCTTCTTTGTTTACGAGGGGAATGCAATGGTCGCACTGCAAAAAGCCGAAGGCAGCTCCGCACCGTGGGCATGCGCGCCAAAAATCGAGATAATCGAGCCGAGCGGCGCAACGTGTGCACAAAACGGCGCCCGGAGCATCGCAAAGGGCGCAACGCGTGGGCCAGAGCGTTTCGCATATCGCGTCGGCGATAAGTCCCATGGCCCCTTCTTTCCGATTCGCGTGCCCCTGGGCGATATGCTAGATCGCAAACCTTGTCGATACCTTGCCCGTTTTGTGGCGTTCGCCCGACATTTCCCTTCCTTTTTCCTTGGCATTTCCGTTGTTTTGCATGCTTTCCGCGAGCGCAATGCGCGAAGAATTCCTCAATTATTCGCGGGTTATTCCTTCGCAATCAATCTTTCAGCATTGCGTTAACACTGCATAGAGGACGGCCGCTCGTTCATGCAGGGGCATTAAATCTGCTAAACTGACCCGAGACTTCTTTCGGGTCTGTAGTTGCGGGGGCCAAAAGGCTCCTTAGTCCATGGCAGATGCGGTCAAAAGGATCCACGTAAGTACGCGCCGCCCTAATATAGGCGCGTGCGAGCATGGCGTATCCTAGAAGTAAGTCGCACCTCCCGGCCGATTTTTGCGGCAACGCCGCACTGGGGGAGAGGGCAGAGCGAAATCATTCGCAAAACCCCAGTGCGCGAGTGTGGGGGCAAAGACTAGGTCAGCCGAAAGAGGAATCTGGATAGATATGGAAAGAGGATTCATACGATGAAACATCGCGTGTCGCTCGTTGTCGCGTTTGCATGCGCGTTTTGCTTTGCGCTCGGTTTGGCTGGCTGCAGCCAGGCTGGTTCCTATGAGGGAAAAACCCTTACTCCCACGATTAGCTCCCCCGCCATTGGGCAGAATGGCACGTTGCGCGTGGGCATTGACGCCGATGGTGGCGCGCCGTTTGTCACGTCTTCTTCGAGTGCCAGCTATGCGGGCATCGACGTCGATATGGCGGCAGCGCTCGCCGATCAGCTGGGCTTGAAGCTCGAACTTGTCGACGTTGCGGGCAATGCCTCTTCAGCCCTTGCCGATGGCGATGTCGACATCGTTATGAGCCAGACGTCCACCGAGAAAAGCTCGACCATGTGGGTTTCCGACCCCTACATTGAAACGGGCGTTGCCCTGTTCGCCTCGAATGGGTCTACAACCGTTCCTGAAAGCGTTCAGGCGTCGAGCATCGCAGCGCAATCTTCTTCCACGAGCGCCTGGGCTGTTCAAAACGCTTTCGGCGATGACGCGCTGAACCCCGCTTCCGATTTGGTCTCGGCGTTCTCGCTTGTCGAAACCGGCAAATCGCAGTACGTCGCAGCCGATGCGGTTATTGGCTCGTATGCGGCGCTTGTCCAAAGCGTCGACGTGCAGCCCATCGCTCTGCTTGGTTCCAAGGGCGGCTATTGCATCGGCGTCGATTCGAGCAATCAGGAATTGCAGAAGGCTATTTCCGCGGCGCTGACTGCGGTGCGCGGCAACGGCGTCTTCGATGCGGTGTGCACGAAGTGGCTCGGCTCCCCCATGAATCTTGATGTGCTTTCCACGATTGAGGTGTCTTCGAGCAAATCGGTTTCCGCTGGAGACGATTCCGATGAGAAATCCGCGGAAGGCGGCTCGGCCGAAACCGCTTCGAGCTCCACGGCGGGGGCGAATGCCA
>NZ_CDRRGL010000133.1:0-4615 GCF_977041755.1 Slackia sp. | reverse complement strand
TGACGATGATGGTGGGGCGCACGTCGGGGTCGGTGGCTTCGGCGGCGCTTACCACGCGGGGGTTGTCGATGAGCTCGTCGACGGTTTCCGCCATGGCTTTTTGGCTTCGAAGTTCGGCGGCGTGCGTTTCGGAATAGCCTTCGGGTTCGTGCGGCGAGATCTTTTGGGAACGCTGCGCGAAGCACAAAAGCGATCCTTGCGCCTGGTAGGAATCGAGGCTGCTCCACACGTCGACGTTGACGTTCAAGTCGTTTTCGATGTTGACCGTCGAGAAACCGACGCAGCACACGGCAAGGGCTGAGGCGCCAAGGGCGGTGTTCGCGATGGCGGCTTTCCGCGTGTGCAAGGCGCTCGGCACAACGGTAATTGCCGCGAATGCGGCGAGCATCACGGCGATGCAGAATGCGAGCGTGTTGTCGACGGCATATTCGTAGCCGCCGCCGACCGACGCCGCGGTGTGAATGGCGAGCACATCGGAAGGCAGAACAGGCTGGCCTTTGAACTGCGCGACGAAATGGTTGGCTACGCCGCTTACGAAGCATGCCACAAGAAACGCGACCATGGCGCCCTTCGTGCGCTGTCCAAGGAAGTACACCACGGCGTATATGAACGCCAAAACCACGAGGCCTAAAACCATCCATTGGATTCTCATCTGGTTCAATATGGTGTTGTACGGCGCCTCCATCAGCCAAAAGCCTATGGGCACGCATGCGATGGTTACGATGGGGCGCGCGCGGCCGAGCACTCTTGCGAACCGCTCACGCAGCTGCGAGCGAAACGCCAGGGCGAATGCGAGCAGGGCTGCGCACGCGAGAAAAAAGCATGCGATGGGCAGTGATATATGTAAGGCGAGCATAGGTGGCTCCGTTTCTTCCAAGTCGGGGCTTGAAGGAAGCGACGAGTGCGCATGCCTTCGCTTGGGCATTGGGCGCGTTTCTGCGCGTTGTGGGTGCTTCTCGATTTCGAGGGGCCGCACGGGCTATACTTTATGAAGTACAACCTCATGCCGCCAACGTGCGCGGCACAAGCAGCCGAAACCGGTCGAAGGACGTATTATGCCAAAGAAAATCGCCGTAATCGACGGCAATTCGCTCATGCATCGCGCATACCACGCGGTGCCGGCCACGATGAACGCGCCCGATGGCACGCCCACAAATGCCGCGTTCGGCTTTTTGTCCATGTTCCTGAAATTCTACGAAATGGCTCGCCCCGATGCTGTGGTATGCGCGTTCGATGCTGGACGTCCGGCATTCCGCATGGAGGCGCTCGAGCAGTACAAAGCCCAGCGCCCGCCGATGGATGCTGAGCTCAAGGCGCAATTCCCCGTCATCGAGCATTTGCTCGAATCGATGAACGTGCCCGTTATTCGCGTGAAGGGCTGGGAAGGCGACGACGTGCTGGGCACGGTGTCGGCCCGCGACGAAGAGCTGGGATACGAAACCCTGCTCGTGAGCGGCGATAAAGACGTCTACCAGCTCGTAACCGATCGCACGCATGTGGTTACCACGAAAAAGGGCATCACCGATGTCGCGATTTACGGCCCCGCCGAGGTCGAGGAGCGCTATGGCGTGACGCCCGCGCAGTTCCCCGACTTCTTGGGCCTGAAGGGCGATTCGTCAGACAACATTCCCGGCGTGCCCGGCATTGGCGACAAGACCGCCGCGAAGCTTCTGCAGAACTACGGCAGCATCGACGGCATCTACGACAACCTCGACAAGCTCAAGGGTAAGCAGCTGCAAAACCTTACCGAACATAAGGAAGACGCGTACACGAGCCGCCGCGTGGCGACCATCGTGCGCGATGTGGAGTTCGACCTCGATTTGGAGGGCGTGAAATTCCCCGATTTCGACAGCGCGAAGGTCGCCGAGGCTTTTGGCGAGGTGCGCTTCAATGCCCATTTGGCCAAGGTGCTCGCCCTTGCCGGTGCCGACGAATCGCTTGCCGCGCCCGCCGCGCTCGAGCTGCCCAGCTTGGCGCCTGTCGTGGGCGACTACGCGCACGACGCGTTGAAAACCGCCATGGAGCATGGCGTGTGCCTGGGCGTGGAATTCCTTGTTGAGGCGCAGGAAAGCTTGTTTGCCGAGCCGCACCGCCTGTTCGTCGGCCTGCCCGATTCGGTGCTCATGTTCGAGGGCGAAGATGCCCACGAGACGTTTGCGGAAATCGTGCGTTCGGGCCATTTCTGCGCGCTCGATTGCAAGCGCGCGCTGCAGGAGATCTATCCAGTCGATTCCGCGGAAGAAGCGCTCGTCGATGCATCCGAGATGCATGCGGCGCGCTTCTTCGACATTGGTTTGGCCGCATACCTGCTGAATTCCAATGTCACGAAATACGAATACAGCTCGTTGTGCGACGCGTATTTGGGCGCGGCTTTGCCTGAGTGCGAAGACGAGCGAGCGCAGGCTGCGACACATGCCCTCGTCGCGCACCGTTTGGTCGATGCGCTGCGCGAGGCGCTCGAGCGTGACGGCTCGCTCGAGGTGTACGAGCGCATCGATTTGCCGCTCGTCTCGACGCTCGCGCAAATGGAACGCGTGGGCGCGCGCATCGACGTCGACAAGCTCGCCTGTATGGCGCGGGAAACCACGACCGAGCTCGAGGGGCTGCGCGCCGAGATTCATGAGCTTGCGGGTGAGGAATTCAACGTCGATTCGCCCAAGCAGCTCGGCCATATTCTGTTTGAAGTGCTCGAGTTGCCGGCGGGCAAGAAGAACTCGCGCGGCTATTCCACCGACGCAAAAACGCTCGGCAAGCTCGTGGACGTGCATCCCATCGCGGCCAAGGTGCTGCGCTATCGCGAGCTCGCGAAAATGAAGTCCACCTACCTCGACGCCCTGCCGCGCATGCGTCGCATCGACGGCTTGGTGCACACGAGCTTCAACCAAACGGTCACCACTACGGGCCGTTTGTCGTCGAGCGACCCGAACCTGCAGAACATTCCCGTGCGCACCGATTTCGGCCGCCGTGTGCGTGCTTGCTTCGTGCCTCTGCGCGAGGGCGACGTGTTCGTTTCGGCCGACTACTCGCAAATCGAGCTTCGCCTGCTTGCGCATCTGTCGGGCGACGAGCACCTGATAGATGCGTTCTGCTCGGGCGCCGACTTCCATGCCAACACCGCCGCGCGCGTGTTCGGCATTCCCGTGGAAGAGGTCACACCGCAGCTGCGCAGCCGCGCGAAGGCCGTGAACTTCGGCATCGTCTATGGCCAGCAGGCGTTCGGCTTGGCCCAAAGCCTGGGAATCGGTTTCAAAGAGGCTCAAGATATGATTGACCGTTATTTCGAGGCCTATCCGCGCGTGCGCGCCTACCTCGACGAGACGGTTGAAGAGGCGAAGGAATGCGGGTTCGCGACCACGATGTTCGGCCGCAAGCGCCATATTCCCGAGCTGAAGGCGAACAACAAAATGCAGCGCAGCTTCGGCGAGCGCACGGCGATGAACCATCCCATGCAGGGCAGTGCGGCCGATATCATCAAGCTCGCCATGAACGAGGTTGAGCGCCGCTTGGTCGCTGACGGCTTTGAGGCGAAACTTATGCTGCAGGTGCACGACGAACTCGACTTCAGCGTGCCGGCGGGAGAGGTGCAGCGCCTTTCCGACATGGTCGCAAGCGTCATGGATTCGGTTGTGGAGCTCAAGGTTCCGCTGATCGCCGAAGTGAGCAGCGGCGAGAACTGGGCCGAAGCGCACTAGCCGTTGCTTGGCTGAAGCGGCGCGAGGGGCAGGCGAGGGCGGCCGCGGGCCCGATAGAGGGCACAGCAGGCTATCGCTCGCTGCGCTCGCTATGCGCCTGCTTGGCGGTGTTTAGCTTTGAAATGAAGGGCAAATTTGAACACCGACGCCCTCTATCAGCCCCGCAGCCGCCCTCGCCTGCGGAAGCCGAGTGAAGAGGAAAACTTGTGACGAGTCCACAAAACCCCTCTTGTCAAACGATTTTCGCGGCGTATAATAGCGGAGTTTGCTGTATTGGCGCGACTTGGCGGTAACCGTTTCCCACCGTTCACGTGCGCTGTACAAACGGCAAGCGAAGTAAACGTAGAGGTTCGTGTGAGCCTCGCAAAACCAAGGAGAAACATACATGTACGCTATCGTTAAGACTGGTGGCAAGCAGTACAAGGTTGCTGCTGGCGACATCCTCGTCACCGAGAAGCTTCAGGGCGAAATTGGCGACAAGGTTGAGCTGCAGGCTATCGCTGTTGTCGACGGCACCAAGGTTGTTGCCGATCCGGCTGAGGCTGGCAAGACCAAGGTTGTTGCTACCATCGTTGATCAGTTCAAGGGCGACAAGGTCCTCGTCTTCAAGTTCAAGAAGCGCAAGAACTACAAGAAGCTGCGCGGCCATCGCCAGCTCCACACTCGTCTGAAGATCGAGAGCATCGGCTAGTTAGTTTAGAAGGTAGGTAGATTACTCATGGCTCATAAAAAAGGTCTTGGCTCCACCCGTAACGGCCGCGACTCTCATTCCCAGCGACTTGGCGTGAAGCGCTTTGGTGGCGAGCACGTCATCACCGGCAACATCATCGTTCGCCAGCGTGGCACCCACTTCCATCCCGGCGAGAACGTCGGCCGTGGCAAAGACGACACCCTGTTCGCACTGTGCGAGGGCACCGTGGAAT
>NZ_CDRRGL010000132.1:0-4675 GCF_977041755.1 Slackia sp. | reverse complement strand
TGGAAGGCGCCATAGGCGAACGCCGTGCAATCGGCAGCCACAAGCAAATCGCAGCCTTGGAAATACGGGGCATTCACAGGCGCGAGCTTTATTTGCACAGGCCAGTTCGACAGGCGTGCAGGCACGTTCACCACCGTTGAAACGCCGCCCGCAGGCGCCGGAAACGGATTTTCGAACGAAGACGCATTCGAGGCGCTGTTCACGACATGGACAGGAGCAGCTTGGCCGCTTTCCGACACCGCACCCGGCTCGACTTCGCGCACAATCGTTTTCGCCATGGAGCCAGGACAGCCGCCCGCGGGCATGCTTGCATGAATCTCGGCCTGTGCACGACGCATTTTCTCGGCAATCACGGCTGCCTCATCGTAGGCCGCAGCCTCGCGCTCGATGAATTCGATGGCATCTTCGGGGCACGCAGGCAAGCAGTCGCCAAGCCCGTCGCAATAATCGTCGCGCAAAAGGCGCGCCTTGCCGCCCACCAGGCCAATCGCGCCCTCGTGGCACGCATGCACACACAGGCCGCAACCCGTGCACTTCTCTTCGTCAATATGGATAACGCGTCGTTTCATGCGACCCCCTTCGTTATTTTCGCGAGCGCATAGTAGCACCGCGTCCGACTGGTGGCAAGGATATGATACCTATACGATATCAATTTAAGGAAAAATACGCTTACAGCATCAAGCGCAGCGGCGAAGCCAAGCATGCGCGAGCTCACGATGCCTGCCATAGCGTCATGAAGGAAGGTCGCCTTTGCTGCCGACAACGACGAACCCCAGTTGACGACGGCCAGCCATCGCCCCGCCAAGAAAAACCCGCCGCACTGAGCCACGCTTGAAACAATCGAGCCTTCATATAGGCGAGCCGCCCATAACAATAGCAGGGTTCTAACGATTCTTGCTATCTACGCCTAAGCGGCGCCGCGAGACGTATGATAGCTTCGAACGAAATTACCCACGCGAAGGGGCCACAATGGACGCAACGACCGTCACCCATGAAATCCAACCTGTGTTCGATAGCCGCAGCCGCGTGCTGCTGTTGGGCACCATGCCCTCGCCCGCATCGCGCGAACAGGGCTTTTACTACGGGCACCCCCAGAATCGCTTCTGGCGCGTGCTCGCCGCGATTTTCGACGAGCCGGCGCCTCGAGCCATCGAGGAGAAGCGCGATATGCTGCTGCGCCACCACATTGCGCTTTGGGACGTGCTCGCATCATGCGAAATCGAGGGCGCGAGCGATGCGAGCATTCGCGACGCGCAGCCGAACAACCTTGCGCGCATTTTCGACGCAGCCGATATTCGCGCCGTATTCGCCACGGGAACGAAAGCCAGCGAGCTCTATCGCAAGCTCATCGAGCCCACGTTGGGCGTGCCATGCACCACGCTGCCCTCGACGAGCCCCGCGAACGCAAAAAAGAAGCTCGCCGACCTGGTCGACGCCTACGGCAAAACGTTGCTGCCGCTTCTTGGCGAAACCGAGAAGCACGTACTGCCCGTAGCCGATATCGTGAAACTTGAAAAAGAAATCGCCAGCAGTGGAACGTCGCTTTCAACGCTCATGGAACGCGCCGGACGTGCGCTGGCCATGGCGGCGTTCGACGAAGCTCGAGCAACGGCCCGGCAGGGCGACGCGAGCAATACGGTGCATCGCCCTGCCAGCGTAGTCAGCCATGCTCCCCGCGACAACCAAAATGACAGCGCGTGCCGTGCTTCCAGCGGCGGCCAGACCGCTGAAGCGAGCAACGCCTCTGACGAAAACCAAGCAGCGCCCCGCATCGCGATTCTGTGCGGCTCGGGCAACAACGGCGGAGACGGATGGGTTGCCGCACGAGAGCTGGCCTCCATGGGCTGCGCGGTCGATCTTTTAACGAAACGCCCGGCACGCGAAATTTCGGTCGAACCCGCCCACGAGCAGGCGCTCTTAACGGAAGCGATTGCATCTGAACCAGCAAACACGCCGGGTGCGGGCTTGCACCAAACGGCAAGCCCGTCCCAAACTGCAGCCTTGGCCCCAACCGCGCCTCAAACCACTGCCGCGCAGCATGCCGAACCCGAAGCAATCGCGATTCACGTATCACCGAGCTGCGACGAACTCGCCTGCCTGCTTGCCGCAGCCGACGTGATTGTCGATGCCATTTTGGGCACCGGCTTTTCGGGCGACACTGTGCTCGCGCCCTATGACGCATGGATTCGCCTCGCAAACAAGCAGCGCTCACGCGGCGCGCGCATCGTTGCGGCCGACGTGCCGAGCGGCCTTTCGGCGCAAACCGGCAAAGCGGCCGAACCCTGTCTGAAGGCGCACGAAACCGTGACCATGATCGCTTCCAAACCCGGCCTCGAAACACCCTACGCCTTTGCCTTCTGCGGCACAGTGCACGTGGCGCCGCTTGCCTACATCGAGCCCATTCTCGAAGGCTGGAAGCAGCAAGAAGCCGAAAGCAACGCTTTGGCCGGAAACGACGCTTCGACCAAGGGCGACAGTGCCGCGACAGACGCAAACGCCACACTCGACGCCTCAGGCACCAACAAGCAGCCCTCGCCCAAACACGACGCCTTCCGCCGTGCCGAAACCGAAGACGACGACGGCTACGACCCCTATTCCGACCGCCCGCCAACACCCGAACCGCTCTTTCAGGCCGACCCCTGGAATTAGGAAAAAGCACGGGGCGCAAAAACTCAGCGAAAGGGCAAGCACCAGCAACGCACAGAAAGCGAATGCCGCCGGGCGCTCGTCCTTCGTTTTCCGGGCACCGCCGATGCAACCATTCGGTGCCCCGCCTTGCCCAATCCCGCCTTCCCCACCCGAAGCACTTCCTTAGCCTTTGGCACCACACTCGACCTTTGTTCACATTCCTCATCGCACAAAAAAAGAAAGCTCCCATATGGGAGCTTTCTTCATGAGCGCGCCAAATAAAGCGCGTTGTGCCTGACGATAGGCCTATTCGGCGTCGTACATTGCCTTCAGTTTCAACAGGTGCTGGTAGCGATCCATTGCGGCCTGCTCATTGCGCTCGAACAGCTCGCCCGCGCGCTCGGGGAACTCGCGCGTGAGTCGGCTGTAGCGAGCCTCGTTCATCAGGAACTCGCGATAGCCTCCCGCGGGCTCCTTGCAGTCAAGCACGAACTTTTTGCCCGGCGCGCCTTCGGGGTTGAAGCGGAACAGGTTCCAGTAGCCGCAGTCGACAGCCTTCTTCATCTCGGACTGGCAGTTCACCATGCCGCCCTTGATGGAGTGCATCTCGCAGGGCGAGTAAGCGATGATCAGCGACGGGCCATGGTATGCCTCGGCCTCGGTGATGGCCTTGATGGTCTGGGCCGGCTTGGCGCCCATGGCGATTTGCGCCACGTACACATAGCCATATGCCATCGCGATTTCGGCGAGCGACTTCTTCTTGACTTCCTTGCCGGCGGCAGCGAACTGCGCAACCTGACCGATGTTGGAAGCCTTGGAAGCCTGGCCGCCGGTGTTGGAGTACACCTCGGTGTCGAACACGAAGATGTTCACATCTTCGCCCGACGCGAGCACGTGGTCCAAACCGCCGTAACCGATGTCGTACGCCCAACCGTCGCCGCCGAAGATCCAGATGGACTTCTTCGACAGGTAAGCCTTGTTCTCGAGGATTTCCTTGGCGAGCTTGGCCGCTTCGCCCTCGCCGGCAGCGATGGCGGAAAGCTTCTCGACGAGCACATCGGCGGTTTCGCGAGCGGCATGCTTGTCGCTACGAGCCTCAAGCCACGCCTGGGCGGCGTCGGCAACGTCGGTCTCAACGCCGGTCGCGATGAGCTTCTCGGCGTCGGCTGCGAGCATGTTGTTCACAGCCTCATAGCCAAGCAGCATACCCATGCCGTGCTCGGCGTTGTCCTCGAACAGCGAGTTCGACCACGCCGGGCCATGGCCCTGCTTGTTCACCGTGTAAGGCGACGTTCCCGCAGGTCCACCCCAAATCGAAGAACAGCCCGTGGCGTTTGAGATGTACATATGGTCGCCGTAGAGCTGCGTGATAAGACGCGCGTACGACGTTTGCGCGCAACCGGCGCAGGCGCCCGAGAACTCAAGCAGCGGCTGCTTGAACTGGCTGCCGCGCAGGGTCTGGTCCTCGATCTGCGGCTTGTCGGCAACCTTGGACACGCAGTAGTCGAAAATGCTCTGCTGGGCCATTTCGCCTTCGGCGCCCACCATGGAAAGCGCGCCGGAGGGACAAGCGCCTACGCACACGCCGCAGCCCATGCAGTCGAGCGGGGAAATCGCGAGCGTGTACTTCAGGTCTTTCGCCTTGCCTTTCATGGGCAGAACTTCCAGACCAGCAGGCGCTGCGGCGACTTCTTCGTCGGTCAGACCGAACGGGCGAATAGTGGCATGCGGACACACGAACGAGCAGCTGTTGCACTGGGTGCACTTCTCGGCATTCCACTTGGCAACGGTAACGGAAACGCCGCGCTTTTCGTAAGCGGAAGCGCCCTGCTCGAACTGGCCATCGGCGTGATCGGCGAACACCGAAACGGGCAGCGAGTCGCCAACCATGCGGCCAACAGGCTCCATGATTTCGCGAACCTGCTTCACGAGTTCGGGGCGGCCCTCGAGCTCGGTGGTGTCTTCCTTATCGGGGCAGGTGGCCCAATCGGCAGGAATGTCAATCTTCACGAATGCGGTGGCGCCGGCATCGATGGCGCGGTGATTC
>NZ_CDRRGL010000131.1:0-4710 GCF_977041755.1 Slackia sp. | reverse complement strand
CGAAAACGGCGTATGCAGCGGGCTGATTACCGAATTCTCTACGAATGCGCAAGGCTACGCCGAGATCGAACTTGCTCCGGGCCAGGGCGTGTGGATTCGAGAAGACCGCGCCCCCTTGGGATTTTGTGCCTGGGATGAACCGCGGTATATGGAGGTAGGCCAGGCGACGGGCGCGCAAACGCTTGACGATACGCCGAAAACCGTGCGCGTCGCCATCGAGAAGCGAGACGCTGAAACTGGCGAGCGCGCCCAAGGGCATGCGACGCTTTCGGGAGCGCTCTTCGAGCTCGTCGATTCGCAGGGAAATTCCTATACCGCAGAAAGCGCATGGCATGAAAGCGAAGCTGGCGGCGCATGGATAGCGGAATTCCCCGAAATCGCACGAGGAACTGTTCGCATTCGCGAGATTTCGGCGCCGAAAGGCTATGCCGTCACGCCACTTCCGCACGCGGATGCCGACGGGTGGGCGGCCGTTGATTTAGCGCCCGAGAACGATGAGGCCTGCGCAACTGTAGTCCTAACCGCATACGACCGCGTGTTTCGAGGAGACATCGAAGGCGCGAAATTCTTCGAGCATGAGGGCGAAAGCGACAAATCGCTCAAATCGCCCCTTGTGGGAGCGGAATTCGAAATATGGCTGCAAGACGACGGAGGCCTTGCAGACAAGGGCTACAGCGTTGTCCCTATTCTTGATGCGCAAGGAAAGGCCGTCGTCTCAAACGATGGGTCGGCGCTTTTCGGTTCGCTCATGGGAACCGTCACAACGAAAAGCGACGGACGCTTCACTTCGAAGGATTTGCTTGAAAACTGGGAGCCAGAAGCCCATGGCGGACAATCGGCACCGAGCTGTGCCCTACCCTACGGGACATACACCATTGTTGAGACGCATTGCCCCGACGAAGCGCTCAGGCTCGTCGACCCAATCATCGATATCGAAGTGCACGCCGACGCGCACATTGCCTTCATGACGATTGAAGACCATCGCATCTACTCGCCCGTACGAGTAAAGAAGACCGATACTGAGACGGGCAAAACCGTGCTTTCGCCGGGAACTGTCGTCGAGTTGCTCAGACAAGATGCAAACGGCGAATACCAACCCGTATCATTCGACGTGCATACGCCAAGCACTGAACGCATTTCCCAATTCACGATTCCCGAGTCGGGCATGGTGCAATTCCCCGAAAGGCTCGCCTGGGGCAGCTATGCCATTCGGGAAGTTTCAACCATCGCGCCCTACCTCACGCGAAAAGAGCCCGTGTACTTCGAGGTTGCACAAAATCACCGCTGGGAGGAAGACGACGTCATTGAAATAACCCTGCCAAACGAAAAAGCATACGGAGCCATCGAAGGACGCAAGATTGATATCCTGACCGGAGAAGACGTCTCGGGGGCAACCTATGAGGCGCGAGCCGCAACCGACATCGTATTCCCCGATGGGACACTCGCGTTACACAGGGGCGACTTCGCCGGAAGCGCAACGAGCAATGAGGCGGGAGCATGGACGATTGCCCCCTTACCGCTCGGATCAGGCACAGCGGAATACATCGTAGTCGAAACCCTCTCGCCCGAAGGGTATAGAACCGAAACGAAGCACCACCACGTAACGCTGACATGGGAAAACGACACCGACGAAGTCGTATGCACGGGCATCACGATCGAGGAAGAGCCAACGGGCATCGAAATCACGAAGGTCGATGCGCAAACAGGCGCGCCCATTGCCGGGGTCGAATTCATTTTGAGCGCGGGGAAGAGCGAAGGAGACCAAGAAGGAGGACAAGAAAAGGACGAGACATCCCCGACCGTAATCATTCAGAATGACGGAACTGCGGGAAACAGCGAGACCACAATTGATGCGGATGAGGCAAAAGAAAGCAAGCAGCTCGGCGGAGCATTGAGAAACGCAGGGGAAAGCACAGACGACGAATCCAGCGAAGCAAGCGCGGTCGACGAGGCTACCGATGCACCCGATGAATACAAGCTCGTAACTGACGAAGAAGGCCTCGCCAAAGTTACGCACCTGCCAAAAGGCCGCGCCTATACGCTCCGCGAAACGCTCCCCCGCTTCGACTTGGGCTACGTGACAAGCGATTGGAGCGAAACGCGCTTCCTTGCAAACGACGGATGCTGGTACGAAAGCGAGAACGCCTGGATCGAGGCGAGCAATGCGGGATGCGAAGGCGAAAACGAAGGCGACGCCCTGTGGAAAGAGACCATCGAGAATGATTTCACACGCTTGGCATTTTTCAAGGTCGATGCTGAGCGTTGCGAACAAGCCAGCAAAGCGCATGCCGATGACGGCAGCGCCGAGCAGGCGGCTTCGCAAACGAGAATTGAGGGCGGAAAATTCCGTCTTGAAGATTCCCAAGGCAACCCCATTGAGCCTTGCAATGAAGGACTTGAAGCCGAAGGATGGGCCGCCCAAGGGAAAACGCCAGTAGAATTCAGCCACCTGCACGTTGGGGAAACGTATGTCCTCACTGAAGCATGCGCCCCTGAAGGGTATAAAGCCGAAAACCAAGAGCTGCGGATCGAGATTCGCGATACGCCCGAAATCGAAATCGCGATTCTAAAAAACAAGCGAATAAAGCCCCTGCCGAAAACGCTCGATTTCGCAACGAGCCTTATCACAGGAGCGGCAGGGCTTGCTTTCGCGGGAAGCGCGGCGGCAATGGCCGCATACAGCAAGCGTCGATGCGAAATGGAAGCCGCACCTAAGGCCGAAGAGTGCCCCTGACAGATGCAGCGTTAATCTCTCCAAGCACAAAAAAGCCCCCGCGCTGCGGGGGCTTTTGGCGTTCAGCAAGAACGAATTATTTCAGAGCAGCCTTAGAGACCTCGACCAGCGCGGCAAAAGCCTCGGGGTCGTTGATGGCCATGTCGGAGAGCACCTTGCGGTCGAGCTCGACGCCAGCCTTGTGGAGGCCATTCATGAACACGGAGTAAGACACGCCGTTGATACGAGCAGCAGCGTTGATGCGGGTAATCCAGAGACGACGAACCTCGCGCTTCTTGTTGCGACGATCGCGGTACTGGTACTGCAGCGAATGACGGACCTGCTCCTTCGCCTTCTTATAATGGCGAGACTTAGCTCCGTAGTAGCCCTTCGCACGAGCGAGGACAACGCGACGCTTCTTCTTAGCGGAAACAGAACGCTTAACACGTGGCATTGATAATCACTTCCTAAATCAATTAGCGGAGGCCGAGGTTGCGAGCGACAACACGCTTGTCGGACTCGGCAACAACAGTCTCTTTGCGGAAATTGCGGATACGCTTGGGGCTCTTCTTGCTCTTGATGTGGCTCTTGAAAGCCTTAGCGCGGACGATCTTGCCGGTACCGGTGACGCGGAAGCGCTTTGCGGTGCCCTTATGGGTCTTCATCTTAGGCATAATCGAAGTCCTTTCTGCTTACTCGTTGGATTCGCCGTTGTTTTTGGCGTCTTTATCGGCTGCTTTTTTCACCGCTGCCGGAAGCGGAGCGATGAGCATATGCATGTTGCGGCCCTCCATTTTGGGGGCATTCTCGATAACGGCAACGTCTTTCAAGTCGTCTGCCAAACGTTCGAGAATCGAGAGGCCCTGCTCGGGGTGAGCCATCTCGCGGCCACGGAACATGATCGTAATCTTGACCTTAGCGCCGCCTGCCAAGAAACGAAGCACGTGCTTCTTCTTCGTGGTGTAGTCACCCACGTCGATCTTGGGACGGAACTTCATTTCCTTGATCTCGACCTTGGTCTGCTTCTTGCGAGCCTGCTTGGCCTTGATCGCCTGGTCGTACTTGAACTTTCCGTAGTCCATGATGCGGCACACGGGGGGTTCAGCGTTCGGCGCGATTTCGACAAGGTCCAAACCGGCCTCTTCTGCGATGCGCATGGCCTCGCGGGTGTTGAAGATACCCATCTGAGAACCGTCATAGCCAATCAGGCGGCACTCGCGAGTGCGGATTTCTTCATTGAGCCTGGGCTCTTGAGCTGCTATTGCGCTCACCTCCTACATCTCCCGCGGGTTGCGGGTTTGCACTGTAACAAAAAACCCTGCGCGCACGCACAGGGTTCAAGAAGTTCATGAAGAAGTATATTCTTGAGACCCATCAGCTTGCGCCGAAGCAGGTGGGAGGTTTTTGCCTCCGCTTGAAACAGCTCGAATATAATAGCAACATTCCCTTTCGGTTGGCAAGAAGAAATTCTTAGATGTGGAGGAAAAGCGTGCACGCATCCATTATTGACTGCCATACCCACACAAATTTCTCCGACGGCGAATCGTCTTTCGAGGAAAATGTGCGCGCTGCCGCAGCTAAGGGATGCCGCGTGCTCGTTTCCACCGACCACCTCACGCTGCCGGCCAGCATGGATTCACGATGCGAATGCCAGGTGCCAGCGCGCGATTTGCCCGCCCACCAAACGGCGTTCGATGCCGCGCGCGAACTTGCGGCGCAAATCGCGCCCGACATGGATTTCATTTTTGGATTCGAATGCGACTGGTACCCGGGATGCGAGCGCAACGTTGCACAGTGGGCACAAAACGCCCAGGTCAAGCTTGGCAGCGTGCATTGGATTGGAGATGCGGGCGACACCTCGATCGCAGCGGGCGAACGCGGCTGCGAGCGCATTGATCCCGCCGATGAGCCCGGCCTCGCCGCAGGCTGGATCGATTATTCGGAAGACATGCACATTTGGGAAGAACTCGGCGCGAACGGTGTGTGGCGTGCGTACG
>NZ_CDRRGL010000130.1:0-4722 GCF_977041755.1 Slackia sp. | reverse complement strand
GAAACGAGCCCTGCGGTGGGTTTTCTCCTCCGCAGGGCTCGTTAGTCTACCAATGCTTCGAAAATGTCTTAGAACGGCTTAGAAAAGGCCGAATTTATGGAGCGCCCAAACCACGAGCGTGACAACCGCCAGAATAAAGGCCCAACTTACGATGTAGCAGCCGACCTTTTTGGAACGAGCGGCGTCGAGCATGGAGTCGTGCACGCTGCGATGGTCTTTCAAAATCGCAGTGCGTCCGCCGCCGCGCGGGATTTTGATTTTTGAGGAAGGCTTCCATTCGGCAGGGTTGGCAAGCACGGAAACGATGCTGTCGTTGCTGAGCTTGGGATCGGGACGCAATCCGTCGCCAGCTGCCTTTGCGAACGCCTTCAAGAAAACATTGAATTCCTCGGCGTAACGCGGTGCGAAGGCGATAAGGGCAACCTGACCCCAATACTCGCCCGGTTCAGGCTCTTCGCTGTAGGCGGTGAAGCTGAGCACGTAATGCAGCTCCCAGCCTTTTGCGGCCATGACGGCCGCGTTGTATGAGTCGTGGTTATTCAAAAAGCCAACCAATTGCCCGTAAGGATTTTTAAGCCACGCGACTTGCCTTTTGGAGTCATCGAGCACGAATTCGATGGTGCCAATATCGCCCACGGCATTATCGGGGCCTGCGAGCGCGGCTCCTACTTTTTTATCCGAGGTGGAAAAGCGAACATACTCGCCAAAATATATATCGCCGGGCTTATGAGAGGTCATGCGGCGTCCTTTCGTGGTAGGCTTCAAAACATATATGGATGAATGAATCGAATCGGAAGTGCAACGAATGCAAATAGACGATCAACACACGAGTGTATACGACTTTGTGACCGATGGCACGCCCACCGATGTGGTGGCGCGTTACGCCTCGTTAAAAACGCAAGCTTTGCATGCCGACTACGGTGACCTCGACCGCAATATCGTGGTTATCGATACCGAAACCACGGGCGTTTCCGAACGGAAAGACGAGCTTACACAAATTGCTGCCGCTCGTCTTGAGCGCGGCGAAATCACTGAATGGTTCGTGACGTTCGTGAATCCCGGCAAGCCTATTCCCGATGAAATTTCTCATCTTACGAATATCTTTGATACCGATGTCGCCGATGCGCCCACGCCCGTTGAGGCGTGCGAGCAGCTCGCGCAATTCGTGGGCGACGCCACGCTCGTCGCGCACAACGCCGCATTCGACCGCCATTTCGTGACGAAAAACGCGGGTGGCGCATGCTTGAAAGAAAACCTCTGGATCGATTCCCTCGATTTGGCGCGCATCGCGCTTCCGCGTTTGAAATCGCATCGCCTGATCGATTTAGTTCATGCGTTCGACGCGCCTATTTCAACCCACCGTGCCGACGCCGACGTCGAGGCCCTGTGCGCGGTATACCGCATTCTTTTGGCTGCTGTGAGCGATATGCCGAACGATTTGGTCGAGTATATTTCCAAACTTGCGCCCATTGAAGAATGGTCGACGGGCGCTGTGTTCGCACTTATCGCGGCCCAGCAGCGCGAACATGCGACATCGGCGGCGGGCGAGAAGGCGGAAACCTTCCCGTTTTCGCTTTCAGCTATGCGTCGTAGCCGTTTTTCACAAGCGAACCAGCCGAAGCCCGCTTCCGAAAATGCTTCCGTCAATGAGCAATCGGAAGATTTGCCGATGGAATTCCCCGCTGCCGAGGAAATTGAAGCGGCATTTTCCCCCGATGGCCTGGTGGGCAGCCTGTATAACGACTTCGAGCCGCGCGATGAACAAGTCGTTATGGCTAAAGAAGTGCTCAAGGCGTTCTCCACGAGCACGAATTTGGTGGTTGAAGCGGGTACGGGCGTCGGTAAGTCGATGGCTTACCTGCTGCCCTCCGCGCTTGGCGCCCTTCGTAACGGCTCGCGCATTGGCGTGGCTACGAAAACCAATGCCCTGCTTGACCAAATCGTCTATAAGGAACTGCCGCTGCTGAAAAGCACGCTTGCCAAAGCCGGTGTAGGCGACTTGTCGTACGTGGCCCTAAAGGGATTCTCGCACTACCCCTGCATGCGAAAAGTGTCGCATATCGTAAGCGACGGTGCGCGCATGGTGAATGTGACGGGTAAAGATGTGAGTCAGGCGCCTTCAATTGCCGCTCTGCTTTCGTATATTGAACAAACTGAATATGACGACATGGATGGCCTGAAGCTCGATTATCGTGTGCTTCCCCGCTATGCCATCACCACCGCGTCGCGTGAATGCCTGAAGCGCAAATGCCCCTTCTTCGGCCCGCAGTGCTTCGTGCATGGCTTGCGCAAGCGCGCCGAATCGGCGAACGTGCTCGTAACGAACCACTCATTGTTCTTCTGCGACCTTGCTGCCGAGGGTTTCTTGCTGCCTCCGACGCGCTATTGGGTCGTCGATGAGGCCCACGGCGCCGAGGCGGAAGCCCGTCGTGCGCTTGCCGTGAAGCTCGATGCCGCCGAAATCGTGCGCCTTGCGAATCGTTTGGCCGCAACCGATGCGAAGCGCAACCCCTTCGTGCGTCTGGAGCGTCGCGCGCCCATGAACGAGGCAACGATGCCCGAAGCGAGTTCGCTTTTCTATGGCCTCACCGAAAAGGCAGCCAAGGCCGGCCGTGCGTTCTCGGGCGATGCAATCGCGTTCTCCCACCACATGAAAGACCTGGTGGCGTGTGATACGAATCGTCAGAATCGCAACTACGAGAACATCGAGCTGTGGATCAACGACGAGGTGCGCACGAGCCAGCAGTTCGCTGGCCTGCGCGAATATGGCAAGATATTCCAAGAATCGGCCGAAAAACTCGTCTCTGCGGCGAGCGAGCTCGTCGCATTCCTCGAAGGCGTCGACGGTGTTGCCGATGCGCAGCGAGATGTTGCGACGGTAGTCATCGATGCGAAGGGCATGCTGCAAGCGTGCGACCTTATTCTGAATAAAGTCGACGAGAACTACGTGTATGCCGCGAAGCTTTCGCGCAAGCCTGAACGCGTCGCCGAATGCCTCGAGGCTCTTATCGTGAATATTGGCGCTACGCTCGACGAAACCCTTTACGAGAAAACGCATTCCGTGGTGTATGCGAGCGCGACAATCGCCGTGGGAGACGATTTCAAGAACTTCCTCGGCGCCATGGGTCTTGGCGAGACCGAGGAGTCGCGGGCAAATACTTGCATGCTGGGCTCGAGCTACGATTTCGACAAGAATATGCAGGTGCTTGTGCTCACCGATATTCCCGAGCCCAATCAGCCTGGCTACTTGGAAACGCTCGAAGATTTCCTTGCGCAGGCGCATCTTGCGCAAAACGGAAGCATGCTCACGCTGTTCACGAATCGTCGCGAAATGGAAGAATGCTTTGGCGCGGTCGACCCTTCGCTGAAAGAAGCGGGGCTGCGGCTCGTATGCCAAAAATGGGGCGTTTCAACGAAAGGCCTGCGAGACGACTTCCTGAAAGACGAGCACTTGTCGCTGTTCGCCCTGAAGAGCTTCTGGGAAGGCTTTGATGCCCCCGGTGCTACATTGAAAGGCGTGGTTATTCCGAAGCTGCCGTTCGCCAAGCCGACCGACCCGCTTTCGTGTGAGCGCGCGGTGCGCGATTCAAGCGCCTGGTCGCATTACACCCTGCCTCAGGCGGTTATCGAAGTGAAGCAGGCGGCAGGTCGCCTTATTCGCTCTCAAACCGATTCCGGTACACTTGTGTTGGCTGACAAGCGATTGGTTACGAAGGGCTACGGAAGGGTGTTCCTGCGTTCGCTTCCGTCGAAAAACATCGTGAAATGCACGCGCGCCGAAGCGATTGAGGCGCTGCGTCGGGGCGTTGTGGGCTCTGCGATACAATAGCCGCATGAAGAAAAAAGCCCATACTGGGGAGCACCGCACCATTGCGGCGAACCTCCATTTGAAAAGAAACACCAAGGGAACGTCCAACGAGCTGTCGCTTTCGGTGCTCGGTGGCCTCAGCGCGCAAAAAGACGAAGAAGATGCGTCGCAAGGCGGTTCGGGTGCTTCCCCTTCATTCACCATGCCCCACTTTTTTTCGGGGAAGTCGAAACGTGCACCGGGCGCTTCCTCGAAAAAGCAGCCCATTACGGGCGCCGACGTCGCGGGCATCGCTCTGTCGATTTCCGACCGTCGAAACAGAAGCACCCAGGCGCGAGATCGTGCGCTCGCGAACCCTGAAGCCGAAATCAAACGCCGCAAAACTGCGCGCCGCGCTTGGCGCGCAGTGGGTCTCGCATTCGCGCTTGCGGCGTTTGCGGGCGCTTCGGCGTTTGCAGTGCATGTGTTCACGGCCGCGTATGAAGACAATCAACAACACAAATCGCTGCTCAGCCAAGGTTTCAGCGAACTCACCTCGGCCGATGAGGTCGTGCTTGCCGCCGATGAATTGGTGGTGGCTTCTTTCAACGACCTCGATGAATCGAAGATTCCCGATGTGCTAGGCAAGATTCCCGATGTCGATGTGAAGCTTTCCGCCGCGAAATCGTTTGCCGAATCGGCCAAAGAGGGCGTTTCGGGTGATGATGAGAAGGCCGCCGATCAGCTTGCGGCTTCGGCCGAAGCTCGGAAAACCATGCTCGAACTCGCCGAAACAATTTTGACCGAAGAACAGGCTGCCAAGCAAGCCTCAAACCTCATGGCTTCGTGCTGGGAAAACGTGCTCAGCGCCGACGCCCTTCTTCGAGAGGCCGCCGAATTGGTGACCGATACCAATGAGGAAAATACGCGGGCTT
>NZ_CDRRGL010000129.1:0-4825 GCF_977041755.1 Slackia sp. | reverse complement strand
GATCTTATGCACCGGATCGGCATTCGGCAGCAAGTGGCCAACCAGAGCATGGCCCGATTCGTGGAACGCAATGGTGCGACGAGTTTTCTCGTTCATCACACGGTTCTTGCGCTCGGGGCCGGCCATCAGGCGCTCCATGGACTCGTTGACTTCGGCCATGGAGATGTGCGACTTGTTGCGGCGCGCGGTGAGCAGCGCAGCTTCATTCATGAGGTTCATGAGGTCGGCGCCTGTCATGCCGCTCGTGAGTTTCGCGATGCGCGGCAGGTCGACATCGGGGCCGATGGGCTTGTTCTTCGCGTGCACCGCAAGAATCTTCTCGCGGCCGCGAACGTCAGGCGCATCGACGACGATTTGGCGGTCAAAACGGCCCGGACGAAGCAGAGCCGGGTCCAAAACGTCAACGCGGTTCGTCGCGGCGATGAGCACCACGGCTTCATTCTTCTCGAAGCCGTCCATCTCGACGAGCAGCTGGTTCAAAGTTTGCTCGCGCTCGTCGTGGCCGCCGCCCAAACCAGCACCACGCTGACGGCCAACGGCGTCGATCTCGTCGATGAAGATGATCGACGGAGCCGACTCCTTGGCATGCTTGAACAAGTCGCGCACGCGGCTTGCGCCAACGCCCACGAACATTTCGACGAATTCAGAACCCGAAATGCTGAAAAACGGCACCTGAGCCTCGCCCGCAACAGCACGCGCAAGCAGCGTTTTGCCCGTACCCGGAGGGCCTACGAGCAGACAGCCGCGCGGAATTTTTGCGCCGAGGTCTTGGTATTTCTTAGGGTTGACGAGGAAGTCTTTGATTTCCTGAAGCTCCTCGACCGCCTCGTCTTCGCCGGCGACGTCGTCGAAACGTACATCGGGGTGCTCCTGGGTGTATTCCTTCGCCTTCGCCTTGCCAAACGACATTTGCGAATTGTTCGCCTTGTTCATTTGGGCGAAGAAGAAGACCATGAGGCCGATAAGAAGCAGCGTGGGCAGCAAGCTCATAAGGAAGTCGCCCATGCCGTCGGGCAGTTTCACCTGATACTCAACATCGGGATGGCTCTTCAAGAGCTGCATGAGCGAATCTTGGCCCACGTAGGTAGACGTGTACTTGCGTGGGGTGCCAACGCTTTTCGCATCGAGGTTGGTGGTGTCAACCGTGGGCGCATCGGTGCCGAGCACGCCTTGGACTTGGGCATTCAACGCACCGATAGCATTGTTGTATGCATCGGACGCGGTGGAGCCAGCGGTTGCGGCCGGATAATAGGTGCCCGTAACGGTATAGCTACCGGCATCGTAGACCACGTTCTGCACGCGATCTTGCTCGACGGCCTGCACGAATTCCGAGGTGATGAGCGTGTCGGTTTCGGCGCCATTCATCATCGTCATCATTTGGCTGCCGATGAACATCGCCACAACGAAGAACAGAATGGCCGAAATAATGCTCACGCGCTGCGGCGGACGAGACATCATTTGTTTGGCGTCTTTAGGGTCGATGTTGAACATGGACGAGCCGCGCTGGCCCTGAAACTGTTGGCCTTGAGGGTCTTGGCCCTGCTGCGGCATATTCCCATAGGGGTTCTGTTGGGGCTGCTGAGGCTGCTGCGGAACCTGGCCAAAAGGGGGCTGCGGCTGGCCCTGCTGCTGCGGTGCCTGCGGCTGTTGCGGCTGATTTTCGGGAGCCGACGGCGCAGGCTGCTGCGTTTGGTTGTCGTTTTGCTGCTGTGTTTCGCTCATTATTTTCCTTGGTACACTTCTGGTTTCAGAATGCCGATATAGGGCAAGTTGCGATAGCGCTCGGCGTAGTCGAGGCCGTATCCCACGATGAAAGCGTCGGGGCACTCAAAGCCCACGTACTTGCAATCGATTTCGGCCTGCTCGGGGTTTTGCTTCTTCAAAAGCGCTGCAATGGTGATCGATGCGGGATTGCGAGACTCAAGCACGCGAAGCAGGTACTTCAGCGTGAGGCCCGAATCGACGATATCTTCCGCGATAATCACGTGGCGGCCTTCGATGTTCGATGTGAGGTCTTTCAGAATGCGCACGACGCCGGAGCTTTTCGTGCCCGTTCCGTAAGAAGACACGGCCATGTAGTCCATCTCGAAAGGAAGATCGATCTGACGCGCGAGGTCGGACATGTAAATGGCAGCGCCACGAAGCACGCTCACCATGAGAATCGCGGGGTCGCCGTGCGGCGTTTCCTCGTATGCCACATCGCGATAATCTTCGGTAATCTGCTGGCCGATTTGCGCCACTCGCTCGTGAATCGCTTGTTCGCTATAGAGAATTTCTTCGACATCGGCGTCACCAAACGTGACGCTTGAGCATGCAGCGGTTGAAGCCATTTCGGCCATGACACCCTCTCTTTCGGTTGAGACCTGAAAGTGCAGTTTAGCATCCATAAACAAAGCGCCAGCAACGATAGCGTAACGGCGCATCGAAAAACACGATATCACAACGTCGCGAGCACCAAAAAGGCTCGCCACTGCTAAGCGGCGAGCCTTTGGGCGCTATTTCAAAACATGGATCAAATAACGTTAGTAATACGAGTAGTACGAAGGTCCATAGGTCAACGCCGAGCATGCAGCCACACCGAACAAGACGATGAGCAGCACCCAGATGACGAACGTCGCCAAAAATCCAATGAGCGAAAACTTAACCGCCTCGGATTTCGCCTGCGGAAAATTGCTTTGGTTCGTAAGCCACGCAAGCAAAATGGCGATGGGACCCAGGAAGAAGCCACACACGGCCCAACCGAACTTCATTCCCCCCGTAAGATAGAGCAGAGGCATGCCAGGCATGTTCTGGGGAGCGCCCTGGGGCTGTTGCGCAGGGGCGCCGTAGAACGGAGCTTGGCCGGATGGCTGCTGCGGCTGCGACGCATTTGCGTACGGGTTTCCGGCAGGAGGAACCTGGCCCGCAGATTGCGGCGGGGTCGGCATGCCTTGCAGCGGCGGAACCGTCGCGGGCTGAGCGGGAGCGGCAGGTTTTTCGGTAGCTGCGTCTTCCGCACGCTTGTTGTTCTCGAACTCGGTCATGGAATCCTCAATTCGTAAGAAGCTTTCGTTGGCTCCATTATACGCACGAACCCACGCGCCGCCCCGCAGACGCGCATTCGAAACGAACTCTTAGCCGCGCAGTTACGGAACCGTTGAATTAATGAGCCTTTATGCCATATTCGCTTCGTAGCCCGCATCGACCACAGCATCGATGAGCTGGGCATCGGCAACGTCTTCGGCGAGCTGCACGGTGGCCTTCTTGCCATCAAGGTCGACATCGACGCTCGCCACGCCCGCGACGCCTTCGAGCGCCTTCTTCACGTGGGCGACGCAGTGCTGGCACATCATGCCTTCAACATGCAGAGTCTTTTCCATGAACGGTTCCTTTCTTTCGAGGGTATTTTGAATGCCTTCCGGCAATTTGTACGCAATTTCGCGAACGACAATTTCATCTTCAGGAAGAAAGCGCCGCGATGCCTCTTCCTGCGCATGCTCGGAAAAACGAGGCGTGCGCAAACGCAGAGCATTGCTCACCACGCACACCGAGCTTAAGCTCATGGCCGCCGCCGCAATCATGGGATTGAGCGTAAGACCCGCCCACGAGAATGCGCCCGCCGCAACGGGAATGCAAATCGCATTGTAGATAAGCGCCCAGAACAGATTCTGCTTAATGGTGCGCATGGTCGCGCGCGAGAGCTGAATGGCCGCGGGCACATCGAGCAAGTCGCTTTTCATGAGCACCATGTCGGCCGACTCGATGGCGATGTCGGTACCCGCGCCAATCGCGATACCCACATTCGCTCGAGCGAGCGCGGGCGCGTCGTTGATGCCATCGCCCACCATAGCCACGGCACCTTCACCGGACAAACGTGCAACCTCGCGCTCTTTGCCTTCGGGCAAGACACCGGCAACGACTTCGTCCACGCCGCATACACGCTGAATAGCCCGTGCCGTGCGCTCGTTATCGCCCGTAAGCATAACCGTGCGCACTCCCATATCGTGAAGCTCCGATACGGCAGCGGCACTTGTGGGCTTCACGGTGTCGGCAACCGCGATAACGCCCACCACGCCAGCGCCCACCGCCAAGAACAGCGGGGTTTTGCCTTCGTCGGCCAAGCGTTCAGCTTCGTGCTCGAATTCGCCCAAATACACGCCATGCTGGTGCATGAGCTGGGCATTGCCCATTATGCACACGGTTCCGTCATACACGCCCGCAACACCGCCGCCGGGAATTTGGCGAAATTCGCTCGCCTCGGCAACGCGGAGGCCCATGCCTTCCGCACGCGAAACAATTGCGCGGCCAAGCGGATGCTCCGATTTCTTCTCGAGGGCCGCCGCAACGCGCAGCAGCTCATTTGCCTCCACTCCCGAGGCGCATAGCATATCGGTAACCTCAGGCTCGCCTTTGGTGATGGTGCCCGTTTTGTCGAGCACTACGGTTTTCACGTCGTGGGCAGTTTGCAACGCTTCGGCCGTTTTCGCCAAAATGCCAGCACGCGCGCCACGGCCCGTGCCTACCATGATGGCGCACGGCGTTGCCAGGCCAAGCGCGCACGGGCAGCTAATCACAAGCACCGAAACCGCATGAGTAAGCGAAATCGACACATCGCCCGACGCGAGCATCCATACGACGAACGTCACGATCGCGATGCCGATGACCGCGGGCACGAAAATGCCACTGATTTTATCGGCAAGCTCCTCGATGGGGGCTTTGGTCGAAGTCGCTTCGTCGACCATGCGAATGATGCCCGCAAGCGCCGTGTCATCGCCCACGCGGTCGACGCGCATGGTGAACCATCCCGTTTTCGAAATAGTCGCGCCAATCACGCCATCGCCCGGCC
>NZ_CDRRGL010000128.1:0-5036 GCF_977041755.1 Slackia sp. | reverse complement strand
GAGCGTGAGCAGCGGAATAGGACCATTGTCAGCCACGCACTGCTTCGCGATGAGAATGCCCACGTAGGGATTGCCACCGCCGCCCGACGCCATAACGGCCGCGCCCATCGCGATGTCTTCAACTTCTTGTTCGCCCAAATATCTCACGGGGCGTTCCTTTCACTCCAATGCGCTGTAGTGCTAAAGTATTTTGATAAAGAATAAGAGTTGGGCAAAGCCCAACTCAACTCGTCCGTCTCGCTTCCGAAAGGCGCATTCGCGCCAAAAGCCAGCGAGCATGGACCCTGGCGAGTGCACTTCGGGCGTTGAAAATGCCTGTGGCATTTTCAATTCCTGCCTATGCGCCCGAGCGGGCGCGCCCAGCTCAGCTGGGCTCAGCGTACTTCGGTACGCGAGCCGCAGCTTGAACCCGAAATGTGCCGCCAGAACCCAGCGCAGCGTCGACAACTTTCGTCATTCGCCAGAACGACGAAAACAATTAAATCTTCAGGTCACCCACAGCCTTCACGCGCACGCGGGTCGCATTGCCGGGCAGGTAGGCCAAGGGCACGTCTTCCACTTCGACAATCTGAATCGAATCGGGATCGGCTCCGGCCTTGATAGCTTCTTCGGTAGCCAAGCCCTTCGCGACCTCGAGTGTTTCGGCGCGGCCGAGCTTGTCGAGCGAGAATACGCGCTCGATCTGGCCCGACACCTGAGAAATCGCACTGCCCACAGCGTTGGCTTCGCCGAAATTGTTCGGCTTGAGCACGCGAGCTACGCCCTCGAGTTCGCTAGAAACCAGAATGGAGCCGCCGCCAACGAGAATGACATCAATATCGCCCGCGCTCGTCTTCATGCGGTCGACGCAGTTTTCGACCATTTCGGTCATGACGGCCCGAGCCTTCTTCACGAGCTCCGGATCCAAATCGGCCACAAGCGCTGGGTCGCCCACGCCTTCAGCAGCGCCCGCCGCAACTACGATGTCAGTCGCGGTAAGCGTGTGACCGCCGAAGCACAACGCCTCTTTCGTCACGCGATAACCCACCGAATCGGGACCGACGGTCACGGTGCCGTCTTCGTGCTGGCGCACAATCGAACCGCCGCCGAGGCCAATCGAAATAATGTCAGGCATGCGGAAGTTCGTGCGGACGCCGCCGATTTCCACGGCAAGCATGCTCTCGCGCGGGAAGCCGTGCGTCAAAACGCCCAGGTCGGTGGTGGTACCACCCACGTCGACGACCACGGCGTCTTTCAAGCCCGTCAAAAACGATGCGCCGCGAATGGAGTTTGTGGGACCGCACGCAATGGTGAGAATCGGGTAGCGCATGGCGTATTCGGCGCTCATGAGCGTGCCGTCGTTTTGGCACAGGTACACTTCAGCGTCGGTGATGTCTTCACCCGCAAGAGCCGCGATGAAGCTTTCCGATGTGGTTTTCGCAACGTCGACGAGCGCCGCATTCAAAATGGTGGCGTTTTCGCGTTCAAGCAGACTCACGCTGCCGATTTCGCTCGAAATGGAAATGGGGAAATCGTCGCCGAGCGCCTCGCGCATGATGGCCGCGGCGCGCGTCTCGTGGCTTGCGTCAACCGGCGAAAACACGCTCGTGATGGCAACGCTGTCGCATTCGCCCTTCACCTGGTTCGCAATGCGGCGTAGCTCGTCCTCATCGAGGGGTGCGATTTCGCGACCGTCGAACTCGTGCCCGCCGCCCACAAGGAACCACTGATCGTTGATAGCCGCGCGCAGCTCTGCCGGCCAATCGATCATAGGCTTGATGGCGCGCGTCGCGGGCGCACCGATGCGAATCACGGCAACGCGATCGAGACGCTTGCGCTCGACGATGGCATTCGTGCAGTGCGTCGTGCCGAGCATCGCGTAGCCGATGCGGGAACGATCAACGCCCTCACCGGCAAGCACGGCCTCCATGGCGTTTTCGATGCCGCTCATAACGTCTTCGGTCGTGGGGCTTTTCACGGCCGAGATAAGATTCAGGTTCTCATCAAGAACAACGGCGTCAGTGTTGGTGCCACCGACGTCGATGCCAATGCGCCAGTCTTTGTTGGACATCGTGTCTATCCCTTCATATATCTATGCCGATGCGAGCTTGCGTAGCGCGTTGGAACCTATGGGCTTGCCATTTCCGAAAACGGCCGCTAAACCGCTTCGAGAAACGTCAAACCCCGGCACCTTCAACGCGCCAAAACCCCGCTGGCTCATCCAAAAAACCTACTGCTCGTTCGTTCTTTCGACAACGCGCTCCTCAACGGGAACGAAATCGATGTCGTAGCCGAAATAGCGCGGGCCAGCGATTTCGAGGCCGCGCTCGCTGCGCCAATGCTCGTGCACAGGAATGCCAATAACCACGCCACGCGCACCATACTTCATGCCTTCAGTGGTAATGGGCAGCGCGGTTTCAATATCGAGCACGGCGATGAGGTCGGGGGCCGAGCACAGCACCTCGTCGCCCGATTTGGCGAGCAGATGCTCGTTTTGGAAGCGCAGCTCGCATTCGCGGCCCGCATAATCGTCGATGCCCGCGAAATGCGCGTAGCCACGCACGAAACCGCCCTCGGTACGACGCGCCACATCGTCAAGCTTGCCTCGGAACAGCTCGAATGCACCGAGCAAATCGAGAATCACCGGCAGCGGATCGACGTTTTGTTCGTGGGCCTCGCGAATGGCACGGCCGATTTGCTCGCAATAGGTCGACGTGCCGGGAATAGAGGCTTTCTTGGCCTGGGCGCCCGTCATGGCGTAGTCGGCCATGAACACGCTGCCGCCCGTAGTAATGGCGGCGTTGCGCGAAAGGCGCTCGGCCCATGCGTTGTCGACAGCCTCGACGGTAACCACGTCGCCCTTTTCGTCGCACACCACAGCCGGGCACGCGGGAATGTCAAACAGCGTCCACGTCACATGGCGCAGCTCGGGAAACGCGCGGCCCATACCGTCACAGTCGACGATGGGCACGCCCTTGGCCGCGGCCACCTGAAACGGCAGAAGGGAGTTCAGGCCGCCCGCTTCGAGCGGCATAATCGCGTCGAATTTACGGCCCAGACGCTTCTCCAGCGCATCAACCGCACCTACGCCTTCCATGCCGTTGGGAACCTTCTCCACGAGTACCGTGGGCGCACCCAACATATGCGATGCGCAGACGAACGCGTCATCGGGCAACTCGTCGAGCGATATCATTTGGAACGGACCATATTCATCAATGGCCTGAAGGGCCATGAGCTTGCCGATATACGGGTCGCCGCCGCCGCCCGATGCGAGAACCGCGGCACCAACCGCCATATCCTCGACTTCGCGCTTGCCAATAGTGCGCACGATGTTCCCCTTTCCCTGAAACGGCGTTGCCAGGTAGGCTTTTCGCCACAATACACATACGAGCACTCTACCCCATTGGAGCATACAAAGGAATGAGCGACCGGGTGAGCTTTTACAATTTCGTTACGAGCGGCGACGGAACACAATCGATCGCCACCCCCGTGCAATAACGGCGGCTTGTCTACGCGAACGCGAAAACGCATATGAATTCGCTGGAATCCACGAGGCGTTCCCGCTCAAACTCGAGGTGCAAAGATTGGCCGCTCAATAAAAGAATTCCCCCACCATTAACACGCGGGGGTATGGGCGCATCAGGCATATGCTCCCAATTGCGAGAAGGGGGCAAGAACCTGTACGCTACCGCTTCCAACAAGGCGTGCCGGCGGCGCGCAGCGTGCAGTTCTGCCTGCAGGCGCAACCCTCGCAGCTCGACTTCACGCTCGATATTTCATCGAAGTTCGCATCGGCATCGAACAGGCCCATGAATGCCGTGACGCTTTTCGCGGGAATGAGCAAATTCGATTCCGTCGCCACCATGCCAAGGCGCTTGTCAGCTGCGAGCACGCGCACGATTTCCGGCTGAAGCGCAAGCGGCAAATCGCCATAGCCGGGGCTATAGCGCCAGTTCGTGCGCATACCTCGCTTCGCGGCATCGGCAACCACGGCCGCCTCGCACGCATCGGCCACGCTTTCCACGAGCGAACTTCCCGCCGCACCGTAAATGGCCGCATCGAGCGCGCTTTGCGCCTTGCGCCGCGCCATAGCAGCCTCGTTCGCCACGCCAAGCGTGCAAGCCAGAACGGCGCACTCCGCCGCACCTTTCAAATGGCGCGCAATGTCGGCGCCCTCGAGCACAAGCGAGCTGCCCACAAGCCGCACGCCCCGCTCGCACGCCTCGATGGGAAACGAGCGAAACACGAACCCCGGTCGAGCCTCGCGCTCGCATGCCGCGATGTTCTTGTCGATGCGCGCCTCCATCTCGGCATCGAGCGCTTGCCCCGTATAGCCCAAATAGCGCAGCGCCTCTGCCCTATTAACCCTATAGTCAGGCAATTTGCAGCCAAACATTACGCAATCGCGCCCACGGCACGCAACGCCTGAACGGCGGCTTGCGCGATATCGGGACGATTCATGGTATAGACATGCAAGCCGTCGACGCCTTCTTTCGAAAGGCCCACGAACTGCTGGCACGCATAATCGATGCCCGCCTGGCGCAGCGCCTTCGGGTCGTCTTCGTAGCGCGCGAGCAGCTTGATGATGGGCGACGGCAAGCTCGCGCCGCACATGAATACCATGCGCTGGATTTGCGCCTTCGAAAGAAACGGCATGATGCCAAACGTGATAGGCACGGTAATGCCCGCCTTGCGCGCGGCATCGAGGAATCGCAGCGCAAGATCGTTATCGAAGAACAGCTGCGTGACGAAGAATTGCGCGCCCGCGTCCTGCTTTTCCTTCAAATGGCGAATGCTCTCGTCGAAATCGAGGCAATCGATATGTCCTTCCGGATACGCCGCCGCGCCTACGCAAAAACCAGCCTCGCGCGCAACGGGAATCAGGTCTTTGGCGAATTTGAAATCTTTCGGGGTCGCTCCCGGCACCGCGTCGCCGCGCAGGGCGAGCACATTTTCAATACTCGCCGCCTTCATCGATGCAAGCACGGAATCGATGCCCGCGCGATCGGCGTTCATGCACGTAAGGTGGGCCATCATGTTCAGGCCATATTCGTCTT
>NZ_CDRRGL010000127.1:0-5040 GCF_977041755.1 Slackia sp. | reverse complement strand
CGCTTTCCGGCGAGCAGGCGCTTTCGCCTTATTCATACGAGTCCTTTTCCGCACCGTGTGTCTTATTTGAACTGCGATTCGTGCTTCGCGAAGAAGTCGGTGCGCGGCGGAAGCTCCACGATGGCGTGGCGGCCTGCTTCGACGTCGGCGGCATCGCACAGCTCAGCCATGTCCTCGAACGGCGCGTTCCAGCTGAACACGCGCTCGGCGGGCAGGCCCAAATGCTCCACGATCTTCTCGCAACCGTCGGGCGCCACAGGATGCATGAGCAGCGTGGCGACACGCAGCGTGAAGAAGCTGTCGACCAGAATCTGACGACGCATGTCAGCATCGTCGGCGCCCTCGGCGGCCTTAATGCCGTCAGCCCAATGCTTCTGCGCCCAGCGGATGAAGTCATCCATGAGCGTCATGATCGAATGCAGCTCGGCCTTGTGCATAATGGCCTCGTATTCCGCCATGGCCTTGTGGCAGCGCGCCACCACGTCGGCCGCGGGAGCGCCAAGGGGCATGAAGCCCTCGAAGTTCTTCTGCGCCTCATAGAAGCAGCTGCGCGCCAAGCGGTTGAACACGTTCGTGAGCAACGCGCCTTCCTTGAGCACGGGGTCGGCCACACGGGAATCGTTGCGCTTCGCCTCGTCAACCTCGAACGGCTTGGGCTTGAAGCCCACCGATTTCACATCGAGGCCCAGACCAAGCCAATGGGCGCGCAGCTGGTCGACCGTATAGTGCTCGAGCAGCTGATCGGCCGAAGGAGGCTTCACCGCGCCCGAAGACGACGCCTTCACCTTGCCGAACAGAATGTGATGGTTCGCGATGAGCGTCGTTTGCTGCAAGTCGCCCGGCTGCGGGTACGCGACCTCGGCATTGCCATTCTCGAGCGCCATCCACAGCGCGGGCTGGGCAACGCCGTAGAAATACAGGTTGTCTTGGCCGATGAACTGGTACACGCGCGCATCGGGGCTGCACCACCAGTCGCGCACCGCGCTCAGCTCTTCGCCGCGAGCCTCGAGCGCCGTGGCCGAGAAGCTCACAGGGGCCCACAGGCTTTCAGGCCAGCACCACACCGTAAGGTCGTCCACGCCTTCCATCTCGGGCACCTTCACGCCCCATTCCACATTGCCGGAAATGCGGAACGGCACGAGCGCCTTGCCCGTACGGAAGCGAATTCCGGCAGCGGTGAGCTCGTCGCGAGCGGCATCGCGCGATTCGATGTTGGCGAACTCGAGTTCAAAGCTCTGCTTGTTGCCTTCGGCGGCATGGAATTCATGCGCAGGCAATTTCGACTCGATAGCGCGGTAGTCGGCCTCGAGCTCGTTTTTGATATAGATGACGGGCGGCACGAGGAATTCCTTGGCCGTCTGCGACACCACAGGACGCACCTCGGGGTCGGCCTCGAGGTTTTCGGCAATCTCGCCAAGCTGTTCGCGGAAATTCGGCAGGTCGAAATACCAATTGCGCACGGGACGAAGCTCAGGCACGCAACCCGTGAGCGATGACGTGGGCTTGATAAGGTCGGCGGGGTCGAACTGGTGGCCCAGGTCGCATTCGTCGGCATAGGCCTTTTCCGACTTGCAGCCCTGCACGGGGCAATAGCCATGCACCTGGCGGCCGTTGAGGAACTGGCCCGCCTCAGGGTCGTAGAACTGCAGCGTTTCCATAAGGCGCAAGTGGCCGTTTTCGTGCAGCTTTTCGAGCAGGTCGTTCGTCACGCGCTGATGCACTTCGCCCGCGCGGCCAATGCCCGAACCCTCGTAAATGGAAAGCGAGATGTCGTAAGCATCGAGCGTCGCCTTCTGCGCATCGTGGTTGCGCTGCACATAGTCGACAATAGTGCCCTCGAAGCCCTCGTTTTCGCAGGCCTTGCGGTAGCCCTCCTGGATAGGCGAGCCGAAGCAGTCGGTGCCAGAAACGAAGAGCACATTCTGTTCGCCAATGCGGTCGCGAAGGAAGCGCGCATAGGCGTCGGCGGGCACGAACACGCCCGCAACGTGGCCGAAGTGCAGCTTCTTATTGCCATAGGGCATGCCCGCGGTAACAACCGCACGCGCAGGCCACGTCAGTTCGCTGGTATAGCTCACGAAAGAACCCCCTCGTTCTTCAACAGTTCAATCAATTTCGCGGCGGCGGCCGAAGTGGCCGAGTCGCTGTCGCTTTCAGAAAGTAAATCCATCAGCGAGCCCAAGTCGCTCGACTGGGTAAGCGTAATCACATTGTAGTCGGAACCGAGACCCGCGAGTTGCGCGGCGGCTTCAATTGCGTCATCGAAAACGCCCACTTCATCGGCGAGGCCGTTCTCGACAGCCTGCTCGCCGGTGAACGGAAGGCCCGTCGCAAGCGCGCGAGCCTCATCAAGGCTCATGGAGCGCCCCTCTGCCACGTTTTCGACGAAGACTTCGTTCGTCACATCGATGAGCTCCTGGTAGTAGGCGCGCTCTTCGTCGGTAAGGGGACGCGTGCCGTAGCTCGAATCCTTCGATTCCGCCGATGCGATATTGTCGACCTTGATGCCCAACTTGTCGAGCAGCTCCGAAAGATCGGTCACCTGCATCACCGTGCCAATGGCGCCGATATCGGTGGTCTTGTTCACGTAAATCAGGTCGGCCTGACTCGAAATCTCGTATGCCGCGCTGCAATTCATCGACGCGCTCGAGACCACCACGGGCTTGCTGAAGCGCTTCACGTATTCAGCCATTTCCTCGCCCGCCGTTGCTGTGCCGCCGCCCGAATCGACGCGCAAAACCACGGCTTCGATATCGTCGTTTTCCTCCGCCTGGTTGAGCAGCGACGAAAGGCCCTCAGGAGAGCAGGCCGTGCCGTCGTATTGAATGGTTCCCGAAATATCGATGACCGCAACGGTGGGTCCAACGGTGAGCTCTTCCTCAACAGAGCCCATGCCAAAATTCGAGAGGGAATGCACCGCATTCGAGCACGACATGGCCCCAATGGTAAAGCAGAATACGACGGCGAACAGAATCACGCCGAGCGCAATCCAGGGCGCCATGCTCTTTTTCTTCGGCGCGGGCGCGGCATACGCGGGCTGCGCCGCGGGAGCATAGTACTGCTGGGCGTAGCCTTGCTGGCCGCACCCGGGCTGGGCGTATTGCTGAGCGCCGGGCTGCCCGTACGGCTGCTGCGCTTGAGGCTGTCCATACGGCTGGGACTGGGCAAACGGCTGCGCCTGGCCCTGAGCGTACGCCTGGCTTTGCTGCGCGTCAAAACCCTGCGGCGCCGCAGGTTGCGGCGGTTGCTGAGGTTGCTGGTTCGTGTGGTCTTCGGCCATGGATGCGCCTTTCCGAATGTGAATGTATCGCACGCGTGGATATAACTTATTAATGGTAACGAAAACCTTGGCCGTTGCGGCCGTAACCCACCGATTTGATAGAATCACAAACCATGAAAACTCAATCTCGCATCACAAACAAAAACGCGGGCACGCCCACGTGCAAAAGTTCGCACACCATCGACGAATCAAAGGCTACAACCAGCGAAGAGCTCGAAGGCTCGAATCGCCCTCGCCTCTCTCGCCGCGCATGCACGCTTCTTTCATGGGCCGCCGTCGCGATTATGCTCGCCTTCATTTTCTGCATGAGCGCGAAAACGGGCAACGACCTCGATAACCACTCGGGCATCGTCTCGATCGTCAAAAACCTCTTGGTTGCGGGCGCCACGGCGCTCTTCGGCCACGAGGTCGACGTATCGCCCGTGGGGCATTTCACGGAATACCTGCTGCTCGGTGCCGCGCTTGCAAACGCGCTGCGTTTCACGCCGTGGACCATATTCGAGAGAAACGCGACCGCGCACCCCGCAGGCATGCTCGGCGACTTCCCCAACCCTCTCGTCGCGCTCATCCTCTCAAGCCTTTATGGCATAAGCGACGAATTCCATCAGATTTTTACCCCCGGCCGAAGCTGCGACCCTATGGATTGGCTTGTCGACACCTGCGCCGCAGCCATTGGGGCCGCTATCGTATGGACGCTTTTGAAGAATCATAGTTCACGCCCTCGATAGTGCGCCCAGAAACTGAAGCCTGCTAAATGCTCGAGGCATTTAGCAGGCTTCCGCATCCGGCACGCGAAAGACCTCGGGAAACGAAGAAGAGCGGCTGGAATAAATCCGAGCCGCTCTTCTGCATTACCGACGTCGCCCGCCGATGCTTATTAAGCTTAGGACCTTTTAAGTACGGGCGCCGCTGATAGGTGCAGCATGCCAACCTACACCAATACTTTGAAGACGCACTTCTTGTTATGGGAGGCGCCATCGACCGCAATACCCGGTTTATGGGCATCGTCGGGGAAGTATGCCGCGAAGCTGCCCGGCTCAAGAATCACCTGGGTAGCGGCCTCGCCCTCGAGCAGCATGAAGTCGCCCTCTTCGTCGAATTCGCCGGCTTCGCACTTGGCAATCACCTGGGAATCGATGCGCTCGATGCCCGAAGCCACGACCTGCACGTCGATGTAGCGCTTGTGCGCTTCGAACTTGCAATCTTCGAATGCCTTCGAATCATATTCAGCAACGTTCACATACAGCGCATCGCCGTCGATATCGTTGCGACCGCACGGCAGCGCGGACAAGTCATGCTCGCGCGCCCACTCGATTGCGCGGCGAACGCCTTCGTGGCCAATAGTCGACAAATCGGTGCTTTCGATATTTCCGAAAATCATGGGATGTCCTTCCTTGTTGCGAATCCCAAAACCACGCATTACCACGCGGCACGCCCATTATAGCGAGCCTCGCAAGAGAGATTGGAACAACGTGGCTCGGCACGAAGCCCGTACACGTTCCGTACAAAACGGGCGGCCCGAAAGCCGCCCGATATACAACCTTTATTTCAGCAATTCGCGACCCGCGGCCTCAAGGGCGTCGAGCAGCGCGTCAGCCGCAGCGCGGTCGGCATCCTTCGCGAACACATAGAGCTTGATTTTGGGCTCGGTGCCACTCGGACGCACGATAACCTTGTTGCCGCCTTCAACGTCGAACTCGACGACATTTGCCGAAGGCAAGCCGTTCACGCCACCCTCGTAGTCGACCACGGCTTCAACG
>NZ_CDRRGL010000126.1:0-5062 GCF_977041755.1 Slackia sp. | reverse complement strand
GACCTATGTGTGGTTCGACGCGCTGCTGAACTACATGACGGCTGTGGGTTATGGCCTTGACGACGATGCTTCCAAAGCAGAGTTTGCCTTCCGTTGGCCCGCTCAGTACCACATTGTGGGCAAGGATATCATCCGCTTCCACTGCGTCATTTGGCCGGCCATGCTCATGGCTATTGGCGAGTCGCTGCCCGAGCACGTGTTCGCGCACGGCTTCCTTACGGTGCGCAACTCCGAGACCGGCAAGGCCGAAAAAATGTCGAAGAGCCGCGGCAACGCCATTGCCCCGCAAGACGTCATCGACCTGCTGGGTGTTGAAGGCTACCGCTACTACTTCATGACCGACGTGGTTCCCGGCACCGATGGCGCTATTTCGTTTGAGCGCATGGAGCAGGTGTACAACGCCGATTTGGCTAACAGCTGGGGCAACCTGATTTCCCGCTCGCTGAACATGAGCGCGAAGTACTTTGACGGCTGCGCTCCCGCAAAGCCTGCCAGCTCCGATGCGTTTGACAACCCGCTCGCGAAAATCGTCGAGGGTCTGGTCGATCGCTATGCCGCCGCGATGGACGTGCTCGATTACGGTGCAGGCAAAGATGCCGTTATGGAGCTTATCCATGCTGCGAACCACTACATCGAAGACTCCGAGCCGTGGGCGCTTGCCAAGGACGAGGCAAAGGCCGACCAGCTCGCGTTCGTGATTTACAACCTGCTCGAGGCCATTCGCATTTCCGCGCACTTGCTCGTGCCGTTTATGCCTACCACGAGCGCCGAGGCGCTGCGTCGCATTTCGTGCGAGGCCGAGGCTGGCAGCGACAACCTGGCCGAAGCCTGCGTATGGGGCGGCTTGGCTGGCGGCGCGCCGGTTGAGAAGGGCGACGCCCTGTTCCCGCGTCTGCAGAAGAACGACTAATCGTTCACCTGAAGAGCAAAAGCATCAAAAAGCCTGGTCCAGCTTGTATGGGCCAGGCTTTCTTTTTTTGCGGGCGTGCTACAATGCCTGCGTGCTGGCAAAGTCCGACGCGGAGCGGCGCTTCAACGCAGATTGGAGCAACGCTTATGTTTGAAAGAATTCTATGTGCCGCGGCAGCGGTCGCCACAATAGCAGGCTTTGTTTTAGAAGTCTGGCGAGAACTGAAGTCAAATGCGCGCGAGGACGACAAGGGGAGAAAAAAGAAGGGCCGGAGCTAACCGACCCTACTAAATCGTAAACACCTGCGCCGCCCGTTGTTCCCTAGCCCGGAACGGGCTTTGCCAGTGCATCTGGAGTATACCACGCTGCAATTGGCTTGTTCAATGGCGTTGCGGCGTATGAAGTTTGGATGTTGGCAATGGTTCAAAAGAATTTCGATATCGATCCCGATGGCGACGCGGGGTATCTGCTGTTCGGTGATGCGCTGTTTCGCAAGCATCGCAAAAAAGGGTGGGCTTATGTGGGCTCGCCGGCGCCTGCCCTTGAGGCGCCCGTGGCCGATACGCATGCGCACCTTGCCATGCTGTCGCACCCGGCGTTGTCGCTTGCGCGTTGTGCCGTGGTGGGCGTCGATTTCGTATGCGCGATGTGCGACCCGGCCGAGGGCGATGAATGCGAGCGCACGTATCGCGACCTGGGTATATGGCGTGCCGAAGCATTGCGCTTGTTGCCCGAGGTATTCGAGGCTACGCGTCGCAATGTGACGGCCGAGCGCGAATCGCTCGAAGCGCAGGCTCATGCCGCTGGCAAGAAGCATGCGGGCCAAGCGGCCGAGGCGGCGGCGCTGCTCGAGTCGGCGGCTGTTGATGAGCGCGCATGCAATTTGTGCTGGGGCGCCGAGCCGGCAATACCTCGTATGCGCATCGCATGTGGAGTTCATCCGCATGTCGCGAGCCAGTGGGATGCCGCTATGGAAGCGGCCTTGCTTGAGCGTTTGGCCGATCCGCGTACCGCTGCCTTGGGCGAGGTCGGGCTCGATTACCACTACGATTTGTCTCCGCGCGATGTTCAACAAAACGTATTCCGTCGTCAGGTGCAGCTGGCCCATATTACGGGTTTGCCGCTCGTGCTTCATGTGAGGGACGCACACGAAGACGCATTTCGTATTCTTGAAGAAGAGGGCTGGCCTGAAGCCGGCACGTTGCTGCATTGCTGCAGCGTGGGCCCCGATGAGCTTGCGCGCTGGATCGAGCGTGGGGCGCATGTGGCATTCGGCGGCGCGATCACCTTCCAGCGAAGCGACGATTTGCGTGCGTCGTCGGCGATGGTCCCGGCCGATCGCCTGCTTACCGAGACCGACGCGCCCTATATGGCTCCCGTGCCGTTTCGCGGCATTGAGTGCGGGCCCGAATTCACGGTGTTCACGGCCGAGCGCATAGCCGAAGTTCGGGGAGCCGCTCCGGGCGAGGCTCGCCGCGCCTTGCTGCAGCAGATGCACGATGCGGGTGTGGCGTTTTTGGATCGCGAGCCCACGGAATGGCAGCGTGCGCATGCCGATATGGCGAGGGATGCACGATGAATGCCGCGCAGGATTCCTATGAGCTGGTGCTCTGTGGCTCGCCGCGCAAAAACGGCGTATCGTCGCGTTATGCAACGCAGCTGATTGCTGAGCTCGAAGCAAAGGGCATCGCTGTTGAGCGTTGGAATGTGGCCGACCATGTTGTGGGCGGTTGCGTCGGCTGCGAGGGGTGCCGTCGTGTGTTGCAACGTGCTCAATGCTCGGAGCATTTGACACATTGCGTGATTCGCGACGACATGGACGGGCTGTATGCCCTGCTTGATGGCGCGGCGGCGGTTCATGTGGTGGCACCTGTGTATTTCTCGGGGCCGACGTCGCAGTTCAAAGCCGTTTTGGACCGACTTCAGCCATACTGGGAGAAAAGGCGTGGGCCGAATAGACAGCCAGGTGCTGCCGATGCGCCAAAGCGCCCCGTTACGTTGCACGTGATTGGTTCGGGAGGCGACCCCTATGGGTTTGCCGCTCTGGAAAGTTGCGTGCGCTCGTCATTTGGGGCTGCAGGTTGGCGTGTTGGAGAAGTGGCCGACCGCATTGGTTGGGGCCAGCCAGAGGCGGAATCGCAGAAAGAAACGTTTGGTTCGTAGCCCGGGCATGGTTCATGGAATGGCCCGCCCCTCGAAGGTTTGAAGGCCCTCGAGGGCGCGTGGCTCGGTGACTGCTGGGGCGTACGTGCCGATTTTTGAGCAACGGGGACGAAGAAAAGGAAACTCTATGGCAATCGCATCGCATTTGGCATCGGTTGGGGCAACGCGTGACGTGCTTTCGCGCCACGGTTTGGCCACGAAGCATTCGCTCGGACAGAACTTTTTGGTGAACGATGCCGTTATCGCGAACATTTGCAAGCTTTCCGAGGTGTGCGAAGAGGATAACGTGCTCGAGGTGGGCCCGGGCATTGGCACGCTGACCGTGGCGCTTTTGCCTCGCGCGAAGCACGTGCTCTCCATTGAGCGCGACCCCGATTTGCCTGCCGTGCTCGACGAGACGTGCGACGATTTTGACAACTTCACGCTCATCGGCAAAGACGCCTTGCGTCTGAATGACGACGATTTGATCGCCGCATTTGGCAAGCAGGCGGTTGAAGCGGGCGAGGCCCCCAACAAGTTCATTTCGAATTTGCCCTATGCCGTGGCGGCGACGCTCGTGCTTGATTATTTCCAGCGAATTCCCAGCCTGCAGAGCGCCACGGTCATGGTGCAAAGCGAAGTGGCCGATCGCATGCAAGCCGTTGTGGGCACGAAAGATTACGCTGCGTATTCGGTGAAGCTGCAGCTCATCGCGAAGGCCACGGGTCGTTTCCAGGTTTCGCCGGGCAATTTCTTCCCGCCGCCGCGCGTGACGAGCTCGGTTATTCGTCTTGACCGTCGCAGCGACTTGGGCCTGTCTGCCGAGGAAATCGCAAATGCGAGCATGGCGGCCGACGCGGCGTTTTTCACGCGTCGAAAGACTATCTCGAACTCGATGAAGGGCTATTTCTCGAGCCGCGGTGAACAGGGCAAGGCTATTGCTGCGAAGCTTCCTGAAATTCTTGCCGAAGTGGGCATCGACGCGAAACGACGCGGCGAAACGCTCGAGTTGTCGGAATTCGTGGAGCTCGGTCGCGTGCTTGCGAAGGCGAAGGCCGAAGAATAAAACGATACGTGCCGCCGCCTGGCGCAAAAGCAACGGCATCTCAACGATAAATAGGCATCTACCTGCAGATTCTATGAATTCTTCCATTCCGTGGTATTATGCTCCCTTGCGTGTAATAAGTGCGCTGTATGTCGGCGCCGTACTATATATGAAAAGGAATCCACCGAATGGAACTTGAAAAGCAGGCAAATCTTGTCGGCGATATTCGTGCTGAGCTTATGGATCGCATTAACACTCGCCTGAAGGTTCGCGCGAATATGGGTCGCTCGAAAATCGTCGAATGCGAAGGCACGCTTATGCAGGCGCACCCCGCTCTGTTCGTCGTCGAGGTCGACCGCAAGCGCGGTCGCAAGGCTCGCCAGTCGTACCAGTACGTCGACATTCTTACCGGCATGGTCGAACTGTTCGACGCCGAAACGAAAGAGCCCATCTTCGGCAAGTTCATGGACGATGAAACCGAAGAGAACGCCGCGGCTTCGGCCCTTGAGATGCTTCTGAGTGACGACCTTGAGGACGATGACGACGACGATCTGTAAGCGGTTTCGTTGCTGATGTCGCCCAGGCGAACACGTAATTTTCCCAAAGATGAAATTAAGTGTTGACACCCGAGCGATAAACGTGCAAAATACTTGCTTGCGCACAAGCGCATTTTACGTGGGGATGTAGCTCAGCTGGGAGAGCATCACGTTCGCAACGTGGGGGTCGTGGGTTCGAATCCCATCATCTCCACCACGTCGTTACCGCAGGTCAGGGGCCTTATGGCTTCTGACCTGTTTTCATTTTCTGACCTCCTTTCAAAACCTCGAATGTGACAATCGTGTGACAAGGCGCACGGTTAGGCCGTCTTCACCATCCGCAAGCGCGGCCGTTCTTCCTTCTCGCCGTCGCTTGCGAACAGCTCGCCGAGCATGTCGGCGGCCTGCCTGTCGTTCTCGGGTATGGCG
>NZ_CDRRGL010000125.1:0-5133 GCF_977041755.1 Slackia sp. | reverse complement strand
AATCGTCGCTCGCTCCGCCCATGCCCATCGTCATCATGCTGGTCATGTCGAAGCCCTGGTCTTGGATTTGCAGCGGGTATTCTGAAAGCGTGTTTTCTTCGACATTCGCGATGTATTGGTTCACGCCATTCGCGAGCGACAAGATGGCCGCGATGCCAATAATGCCGATGCTGCCCGCGAAAGCGGTCATGAGTGTGCGGCCTTTTTTCGTGAGCAGGTTCTTGAATGAAAGCGAAAGCGCTGTGAAAAATGACATGCTCGTTTGACGTGCGGCTTTGGCTTCGCGGCGTGGCTCATTGCTTGCGTCGGGGTCAAAGGGTCGCGTGTCGCTTTTGATAACGCCGTCGGCGAGGTTCACGATGCGTGTAGCGTATTGTTCGGCCAGCTCGGGGTTATGCGTCACCATAATTACCAAGCGGTCGCCGGCGATTTCGGTGAGCAAATCCATGATTTGCACGCTCGTTTTTGAGTCGAGGGCGCCGGTGGGTTCGTCGGCCAGGATGATTTCAGGCTCGTTGACCAGGGCGCGCGCAATGGCGACGCGCTGCATTTGGCCGCCAGAAAGTTGGCTTGGCTTCTTGTTGATATGCTCGCGAAGGCCTACCCGCTCGAGCGCCGCGCATGCTCGCTCGCGTCGCTCCGCACGCGACACGCCCGAAAGCGTGAGGGCCAATTCCACGTTTTCCAGAATGGTTTGATGGGGAATGAGGTTATATGCCTGGAAGACGAAGCCGATGCGATTATTTCGGTAGGTGTCCCAGTCCCGATCGCGGTATTGCTTGGTGGAGATGCCATCGATGAGCAAGTCGCCCGAATCGTAATGGTCGAGGCCTCCGATGATGTTGAGCATGGTCGTTTTTCCCGAACCCGAAGGGCCTAAAATGGCGACGAATTCGTTATCGCGAAATGCGAGCGACACATGGTCGAGCGCGACCTGCGTGAAGCTGGCCGTGGTGTATGACTTGCATACGTCTTTGAGTTGTAGCATGCAATGCCTTTCGAAAATGCGAAAATAATTGAGCTTCTAAAGCATTATGCCCCAATCGCCGCGGCTCGCCTTGCTTCGTTGCCCAGCCGCAAAAGAAAACGTCATGATTGAGCGGGGCGTGATCGATGAAGCTTCACTCTGGTCACAATCGCTGTTATTTATGGCCAACATCTGTTTGCTTGGCAAAAGCGAGGCGTACCTTTCTCCCGCGTGCGCGAAAGACATGCTAGAATAACAAGGTTTTCAAATGCCTCCGTAGCTCAGGGGATAGAGCACCGCTCTCCTAAAGCGGGTGTCGACGGTTCGAATCCGCCCGGGGGCACCATGATATTTTTTAAGGCCAGGCGCTGTTGCTGCCTGGCCTTTTCCTTTGTATGGCATACGGTTTGTAGTGGGCGGCTCGTTGCGGCAGGTTCGGTTTGCTTACGGAATGCGAATCAGCTTCTTGTAGGTCTCGAGCCCTGCCATGAGCACTTCCTCGTCGAAATTGAAGGTGTCGGCATGCAATGGAATGCCCGTGCCAGTTCCCAATAGAAGGAATACGCCGGGCAAGTGGCGCTGGTAGAACGCGAAGTCTTCCGCGATAAGCAGCGGCTTGGGAAGTTCGGTTACATCGATGTGGCGCGAGGCGAGCTCGAACAGTTCCTCGTTGTTCACTACGGGCGGGTAACCTTCGCTGAAGTCGACATCGACGGTACAGCCTGCTTCTGCTGCTCGGCGCTCAGCGATTTCGCGCAACGCTACTTTCGCCTCAGTGCCCATTTTCTCGCTGAAGGTGCGCAGCGTGCCTTCAATGTAGGTACGCGAAGAAATCACGTTACGCGCTTGCCCGCTTTCGAGCAGGCCGCATTTGAATGTGCAGGGTTCCTCCTGCGCACGCTTCGCCATGTAGTCGTACGCCTCGAGAATGAAGCGCATGCCTGCCTCCATGGAATCGGCGCCATCTTCGGCCTTGGCGATATGCGTAGCTTTGCCGAAGAACGTGAACGTGCTTTCGCTTGTGGCGGCAAGCAGCGCGCCGGGGCGGCTTGCGATTTGGCCTTTCGGCAAATCGGGCCACAAATGGAAGCCGAAAATGCGGTCGACGTGGTATTTCTCGAACACCCCCGATTCGCAGATGAACTGCGCGCCACCAGTGGTTTCCTCGGCGGGTTGGAATACGATGAGCACGCTGCGCTCAAGTTTGTCGAGGTTCGCGGCAATATGGCGTGCCAATCCCAGCGCCATGGCCATGTGTCCGTCGTGGCCGCAGGCGTGCATTTGCCCGTCATGCGTGGAGCAGAACGGTACGCCCGATTTTTCGGCCACGGGCAGCGCGTCCATATCGGTGCGAATGGCGGTTGCGTGCTCGCTTCCGCGATCGAACCACGCGCATACCGTGGAAGCGCACGGCTCGAACACTTCACATGGCAGCTTGTCGATAATCGAATGCACGTACGCGATGGTTTTCGGCAGATCGAAGTCAATTTCGGGAATTTGGTGCAGGTCGCGGCGGTATTGCGTGAGGTCGGCCAGCGTGGGTTCGGCAAACATGCCGCTGCAAGGTTCGCATTCGTTCATAGTGCCTCTTCGTCTAAAAGTTCCTTGAATTCTCGCGCATTATAGCCTTCGCGCTTTGACTTTAGCGCACTAAAGTGATAGTTTCATTCGAACGATAGAGGCGCGGGTACGATGGGCCTTGGGGAAGTCGGCAGGCGTTGATCCCAAAGCGAGGCAAACCCGCCGAATTCGCCTTGCCGGGCGCGGCGCGCGAATGGGTTTGCGGGAAACACCCGCAAGACTGTCTGCGAAATCGCAGGTGCGCTATCTTGCTGTGAAATGTTTTGCGCTGGTGTATGCCGCGCATGCGACGCCAGTGAGGCCGTGCCTTGCTGGCGTTTTTTTATTATGCGGTTCGGGATGAAGCCCCTTTTCCCGCCGGGCCGCGCGCAGGTTTTGAGAAAGGCGACGCGCATGAACAAGCAACCCTTCGTTTCGAAGGCCCAGCTCGATGAGATTATCGAGCATTACCCAACGCCGTTCCATCTCTATGACGAGGCGGGCATTCGCCGAAACATGGAGGCGGTGCGCGACGCGTTCGCGTGGAACCCAGGCTTCAAAGAGTATTTCGCGGTAAAGGCCACACCGAACCCGTTCCTTATCAATATCCTGCGCGATTACGGGTGCGGATGCGACTGCTCTTCGGCGACCGAGCTGCAGCTTTGCGATGCTATGGGCATTTCGGGCCACGACATTATGTTCTCGTCGAACGAAACCCCCGCGGCCGACTACGAGGCGGCTGCGAAGCTAGGTGCCATTATCAACCTCGACGATATTTCGCATATCGATTTCCTCGAACAAACGATTGGCGGCATTCCAGAAACTATCAGCTGCCGTTATAACCCCGGTGGCCTTTTCGAAATCTCGAACGGCATTATGGACAACCCGGGCGATGCCAAATACGGCATGACGACCGAGCAGCTGTTCGAGGCATTCCGCACGCTCAGGGCCAAGGGCGCCAAGCATTTCGGCATCCATGCTTTCCTGTGCAGCAATACGGTGACGAACGACTATTACCCCGAGCTCGCCGCCGTGTTGTTCAAGCTGGCTGTTCAGCTGCAGCAAGAGACGGGCGCGCACATTGAGTTTATCAACCTGTCGGGCGGCGTGGGCATTCCTTACGAGCCCGGCCAAGAGCCGAACGATATTCAAGCGATTGGTGAAGGCGTTCGCCGCGTGTATGAGGAAATCCTCGTTCCTGCTGGCATGGGCGATGTGGCGATTTTTACGGAAATGGGCCGTTTCATGATGGCCCCGTACGGCTGCCTGGTTACCACGGCCATCCACCACAAGCATATTTACAAGGAATATATCGGCGTCGATGCGTGTGCAGCGAACCTCATGCGTCCAGCGCTGTATGGTTCCTACCATCACATTACCGTGGCAGGCAAGGAAGATGCGCCGTGCAATCACGTGTACGACGTGGTGGGCGGCTTGTGCGAGAACAACGACAAATTCGCGATCGACCGCGCGCTGCCCGAAATCGAGGATGGCGACGTGCTCGTGATTCATGATACCGGCGCGCATGGCCACTCCATGGGCTATAACTACAACGGCAAGCTGCGCAGCGCTGAGCTGCTGCTTCGTGAAGACGACAGCGTGAAACTTATTCGCCGCGCCGAGACGCCAGCCGACTACTTCGCGACGCTGTATGGTTGCGACGAGCTGCTGGACGGTGCCCCTTATGACGAGGAGAAACTCAAAGGGAAATAAGCGTTGCCCGACTGGCGAAAGCCAGCGAGAGGTCGCCCGGTGTTTCGAAGAGCCCCGCCGCGCGGTCAAGCGTACTTCGATGCGTGAGGGTAAGCGCATAAGGGCTAGGCGAAGCGACCGGTGGTCTCGCATCCTCGAGCGCTTCGTCGTTTCCTAAAACGACGAAAGGAAAGAACATGGCAGACATGAAAGGCTTGAGCGGCTCCATTGTGGCGCTCGTCACGCCGTTCGCTGAAGACGGCAGCGTCGACTTTGAGGCGCTTGGCCGCCTGGTCGATTTTCATCTGGCAAACGGGACCGACGCTCTGCTCACGTTGGGCACCACGGGCGAATCGTCGACCATGTCGCATGAGGAAGACGACGAGGTGTGCAAGTTCGTCGTCGACCGCGTGGCGGGACGCGTGCCCGTTATCGCGGGCAGCGGCTCGAACAGTACGCAGACCATGCTCGAAAAGAGCCTGAGCTTCCAGAAGATGGGCGCCGATGGCCTGCTGCTCATCACGCCGTACTACAACAAGTCGAACGAAGAGGGCATCTACCGTCATTTCGCCACGGTACTCGATGCGGTTGATATTCCCTGCATCCTGTACAACGTGCCTGGTCGTACGGGGTGTTCTATTTCCGAGAAGAATGTCGCGCGCCTGGCGAAGCATCCCAACGCTTTCGGCATCAAGGAGGCTTCGGGCAATATTGGCTATGCGACGAAAATCGCGCGCTACCTGTCCGATGACTTCTGCATGTTCTCGGGCAACGATGATATCGTTTTGCCCATGATGGCGTTGGGCAGCCGCGGCGTTATTTCGGTTTGGGCGAATGTGCAGCCGAAGGAAGTGCACGACATGTGCCACGCGTGGCTCGCGGGCGATCATGCCGCCGCGTTGAAAACCCAGCTT
>NZ_CDRRGL010000124.1:0-5139 GCF_977041755.1 Slackia sp. | reverse complement strand
GAACCTCCATGCCGCGGAAATTCGCGGGGCGCGTGTACTGCGGATATTCGAGCAGACCGTCGTAGAAGCTCTCGTCGATGGAGCTGCCCTCATCGCCCAGCACGCCCGGAATCAGGCGCACCACGGCGTCGATGATCACCATGGACGCAAGCTCTCCCGACGTGAGCACGTAATCGCCCAGCGAAATGCACTTATCGGCAAGCGTATAGGCGCGCTCGTCAATGCCCTCGTAATGCCCGCAAATAAACAGCAGGCGGTCTTTCTCGGAAAGCTCGGTGGCAACGCCCTGGTCGAACGGCTCGCCACAGGGCGTGAGGAAGATGGTGTAGGGTGCGGCACCCTGCGCGACGATATCGTCATACGCCTCAAAGATGGGCTCGCACTTCATCACCAGGCCCTGGCCACCGCCGTACGGGTCGTCGTCGGTGGTGCGATGACGGTCGTGCGTCCAATCGCGCAGGTCGTGCGCGTGGAAATCGAGCGCGCCCGATGCCTGCGCGCGCTTCATGATCGACTCGCCCATAACCGAATCGTACATATGCGGGAAGGTGGAAAGCGTATCGATGCGCACGGTACTACTCCTCCTCCGCTTCCGACATATCAACCAAACCGGCCGGCAGGTCCATGTAGATCACGCCCTCGACTTCGTCGATATCGACAATGAAATCTTCCACGAAGGGAATGAGCACCTGCTCGCCCTCTTCGGTTTCCACCACAATGAGATACTGCGTCGGCATCTCGCGCACTTCCACGATTTCGCCCACATACCCCTTGGTTTCGTCTTCCACCTCAAAGCCCACGATGCGCTCGGTGGCATACGAAGCGCCTTCCTCAAAACCTTCCGGCAAATCGGCGCGCTCGACAATCACGTGACTTCCCACGAGCTTCTCGGCGACATCGAGATTTTTCACGCCGGAAAACGCCACAAGCCAATCGTGGCCGCCGGCATGCGTTGCCTCTTTTACTTTTGCCTCGCGCGGCCCATCGATCGTGGGCGGCACGAAGTGAACGCGAAGGCCCTCAGATAAAAGAAAAGGAAGGCCCCGTACCGGGCGTACGGTGAGCCTTCCCTTCAAGCCTTGCGTTGCGACGAGTTCGGCCACATCGGCCCAACGACGCGACATATACGCTACCCTTCGACGAGTTCGACTTCCACGGCGTTGCCGTTGCCACATGCGGCAGCACGGGCGAGCACGCGAATCGACTTGATTACGCGACCCTGACGGCCAATCACCTTGCCAGCGTCGTCCGCGGCCACGCGAATCTCCACGAGCTCGCAGCCGTCGTTGGTAAAGGTGGAAGTAACTTCCACGGCGTCTACGTCATCGACGAGAGGCTCGACGATGCCGCGCACCAACTCGACGATGCCGGATGAAGTCTCGGCCATGACTACTGAGCCTTCTTGACCGTATCGATCAGACGAATAACGGTGTCGGTAGGCTGAGCGCCCTTGGCCATCCAGTCGGCAACCTTCTCGAGGTCGAGGGTGATCTCAGAGGGATCGGTGTTGGGGTTGTAACGGCCAACCTGCTCGATGTAACGGCCATCGCGGGTGCAGCGGCCATCGGCCACGACGACGCGGTAGACAGGATGCTTTTTTGCGCCATGGCGGGCGAGGCGAATCTTGACTGCCATTTAGAAAACTCCTTAACGTGTTTTACTACGAATTCAAAACATGCGAGGGAACATGATATCTCCTGCTCCCCCACTTTTCAAGCCGACCTCGCGAAAGATGTGCCCAGCGGGGCCGGTTTATGCGGGGTTTGTGAAGCCGAAGCTCCCAAACCCCGATTATTTGCGTGTGCGGCGGCGCTTAGTGGCGACGACGCGGGGTGCGATGCTCGTTGGCTTCGCGGTTGGAACGACCCGGACGATGGTCGGTTTTCTCGCCGCGGTCGCGACGCTCGCCGCGATCTTCGCGATCGCCGCGCTCGTGGCGGGGCGCCGGGGCGGAACCTTCAGGAGCATCGGGCTTCTCCAAGCGGTCGAGCGAGATTTTGCCCGACTTCGGATCGATCTCGATAACCTGGACCTTCACCATGTCGCCCATGGAGAGCACGTCCTCGACCTGGCCGACGCGACCATTGGCCATGCGGGAGATGTGCAGCAGGCCGTCCTTGGAAGGCGTGAGCTTGATGAACGCGCCAAAGCTCTGAATGCCAACAACGGGGCCTTCGTAAACCTCGCCCACTTCGGGGACCTTCACGATAGCCTCGATGGCAGCGCGAGCAGCCTTGCCGGCTTCCTGGTCGACGGACGCGATATGCACGGTGCCGTCTTCCTGAATCTCAATCGTAGCACCCGTGGAATCCTGGATACCGCGAATGGTTTCGCCGCCCTTGCCAATGACCTCGCGAATCTTGTCGACCGCGATGTGAATGGTGTCGATGCGCGGCGCGGTGTCGCGCAGCTCTTCGCGGGGCGCGGCGATTTCTGCAAGCATGGCCTGCAGAATGAAGTGGCGGCCAGCCTTGGCCTGCTTCAGCGCACGGCCGAGAATCTCGGTGGACAGGCCCTTGGCCTTGTTGTCCATCTGAAGTGCGGTGATGCCCTTCTCAGTGCCCGTGACCTTGAAGTCCATGTCGCCCAGGAAGTCTTCCAGGCCCTGGATGTCGGAAAGAATGACGATGTCGTCGCCTTCCTTAATAAGGCCCATGGCAATGCCGGAAACGGGAGCCTTGATAGGCACGCCCGCGTCCATGAGCGCCAGGGTGGAACCGCAGGTGGAAGCCATCGAAGAGGAACCGTTCGATTCCATGATCTCGCTCACCACACGAATGGCGTAGGGGAACTCGTCTTCGCTGGGCAGCACCGGCAGAAGTGCGCGCTCTGCGAGGGCGCCATGGCCGATTTCGCGGCGCTTGGGAGCGCCCATGCGGCCCGTTTCACCCGTGCAGTACGGCGGGAAGTTGTACTGGTGCATGTAGCGCTTGGATTCCTGCGGGTCGATGGTGTCGAGGCGCTGGGCTTCGTTGAGCAGACCCAAGGTGCAAATGGAAAGCGCCTGGGTTTGGCCACGCTGGAACAGGCCCGAACCATGCACGCGAGGCAGGTAGCCGGGACGAATGTAGAGCGGACGAATCTCGTCGGCGGCGCGGCCGTCGGCACGCTCGCCCGACTCGATGACCATGCGGCGCATGGCATGCTTCTCAAGAGCCTTGCAGGCGGCGGCGATGTCGCTGCCCCATGCGGCGCGCTCTTCCTCGGTGAAGTCGTTTTCCTTGATGGACGACTTTAGGGCCTCAACCTTGGCGATGCGCGAAAGTTTATCGGCATCGTGCAGGGCTGCGCTCATCTCGTCATAGTGGGCGTCGACGCGCTCAGCGATGGAGGCGTCGGGCACATGCACGGGATATTCCTTGGGCTCGGGAGCGACCTTGGCCAAGAATTCCGCCTGCTTCTCGCAGAAGGCGGCGATGGCCTGCTGACCGAACTCCATGGCGGCGAGCATGTCTTCCTCAGAAACTTCCTGAGCGCCGGCTTCGACCATAGAGATGTAGTCTTTGGTGCCAGCGATGGTGAGCTCGAGGTCGCTTGTTTCCTGCTCGGCGTAGGTGGGGTTCACGATGAACTCGCCGGTCTCGGCGTTGCGGGCAATGCGCACGCAGGCGGCCGGGCCGTCGAACGGGGTGCCGCCGCACAGAAGCGCGGCAGAGGCGCCGCCCACGCAAATGCAGTCGGGCGGGTTCTGGCCGTCGCACGCAAGCGTGGTAGCCACAATGTGGACTTCCTGCTTGAAGCCGTCGGCGAAGCCGGGGCGAATGGGACGGTCGATCATGCGGGCGGTAAGGGTGCCCTTGTCGGAAGGCTTGGCCTCACGCTTGAGGTAGCCGCCCGGAATGCGGCCGACGGCGTACATCTTCTCGATGAAGTCGACGGTCAGCGGGAAGAAGTCGTAGTCCTTCTGCTCCTTGGAGACAACGGCGGTGACCAGGCACGTGGTTTCGCCCTGCGTGACGAGCACGGCGCCGGTGGCCTGCTTGGCGAGCTCGCCGGTTTCCAGGCGGTAGCTTTTGCCGTACAGCTCGAAGCTCTCGACGATCTTTTCCATGTAGAAAGTTCTTCTTTCTCTTCTTCTTTGGAGGCATGCTCTTCATGCCCCTCGCGAGCAAGCGGGGCCCCTGCCCTGCCCGACCGCTATATACTGCAAAAGCCCGCCGAAGCGGGCTCCATGCAAGACTTAGATGTTGTCGCGAATGCCGAGCTTCTTGATGAGAGCACGGTAGTTCTCGATGTCGCGATCCTTGATGTACTTGAGCAGACGACGACGCTTACCGATGAGCTGCATAAGGCCACGACGGGTGTGGTTGTCCTTCTTGTGCTCCTTGAGGTGCTCGGTGAGGTGCTTGATGCGGTGCGTCATGATGGCGACCTGAACCTCGGCGGAACCGGAATCGCCTTCGCCTTTGCCGTACTCGGCGATGAGTGCCTTGACGGTCTCTTTGTCAATGGAACGAGTGGTTGCAGTCATTGCTCCACCTTTCTTGACACGCGAACGTGCCATCGCGCGGCTGTTGCGAGCCGCTTGCTTTCATTCGCCCAATGCCGCGAATCCATGCAGGTGGTGCGTGGAAACAAGGCCCTGGGTAATTGCAACCGTTGCAGTATATCAGACAATCCCTGCACTTCGCGGGAATTTCACAAGCTTCGAAACCCGAAAACCTACCGGACGCCTCCCCGCTGCGAAATGCCCGCCACGCGTGGGACGCTCGCCACCCGCCAACGACCGCCACCTGTTAAATGCTCGTAGCGTTTAACAGGTTGGCCGAACCGCGAACACGCCAGGAGCGCAAAAACCTGTTAAACGCTGCGAGCATTTAACAGGTTCCCGCAGACACCAACCCCAAGCCCGCACTAGCACGCATAGAATCGCCAGGTGCCGTCGACTTCTTCACGGCGGAGCTTGCCTTGGTTTTCCAGGTAGCGCACGCCAACGAACGCTTCGAGCATAGAGTAATATCGCGAAATCGAAGGCGCCGCACGCCAGGCGGTCACATCTTTCTGCGTAAGCGAACGCCGCGCCAACTCTTCCCCGCCAATGCCGGGGCACTCGCGTGCGGTCGCAATCATGCGGTCGCAATGGCGCAGCTTGCGCGACACGATATCGGCCGCGCGCGAACGCAGCGTTTGTCCGCCGAA
>NZ_CDRRGL010000123.1:0-5158 GCF_977041755.1 Slackia sp. | reverse complement strand
CCGCGAGATTGATCGGCCTTATTCGAGGTCATAAATACAACTTCCCTTCACATCGACGCCTACGAAGACGGGAAAATCCCGCACAACGATGCGTCGCAAAGCTTCAGTGCCCAAGTCGTCATATGCGACGACCTCGCCAGATTCAACGCGCTGGGCCAAAAGCGCCGCCGCGCCGCCCGTAGCAACAAAATAGACCGAGCCGGTTTCAACGCACGCGTCAATCACAGCTTGGCTGCGCACTCCCTTGCCCACCGTGGCGGCAATACCCGCCCGATGCAGCTCAGGAGCGGCGAAATCCATGCGCGATGCTGTGGTGGGACCAACCGCGCCAAAGGGTCGACCTGCTGCAGGAGGCGTCGGCCCAGCATAAAAAATCGTGGCGCCCTCCAAATCATACGGAAGGCATCCTCGCTCGTGCAGCTCGTCGAGCAGGCGCATGTGGCCGGCATCTCGCAGCGTGTACATAGCGCCCGAAAGCGTGCAGGCATCGCCAGCGCGAAGAGAGGCGAGCGCCTCACGGGAAAGAGGCAACTCCAATGCGAGAGGAGAATTCATCGAATCGGCCATGCCTACTCCCCCGTTTCCGTATCAACGCGCTCGAATTCACCTGTCTGAGCGTTAAATTCAAACGTAGCGCGGCGCATAGCAGAACAGCCCATGTTAATAGCGAGCGGCAAAGCCGCGATATGGCACGGCGCCGTGTTCACATGCACGGCAAGCGCCAACGTTTTGCCTCCAAGAGCGCCAGGGCCCATACCCGTCGCGTTCACCATATCGAGCAGCTCGTTTTCGAGTTCCGCCGTGCGTTCGTCCTTCGCCGAAGAGCCAACGGGGCGCAAGAGCGCCGATTTCGCCATGCCAGCGACCTTATCGAACGTGCCGCCGATGCCAACGCCAATCACGAGCGGTGGACACGCATTTGCCGCCTTATGGCGAACGCAATCCATAACTTCATTGAGAATGCCCTGCTTGCCAGCGCCTGGCGGCAACATAACCACACGCGAAGCGTTGTCGGACCCGCCTCCTTTCAGCAGCACATGCAACCTGCATCCAGGTTTTTCGCTGAAATGAATATCGGTGAAAGCGGGCGTGTTGTCGCCGGTGTTCGTACGGTCAAAAAACGCATCACGCACAACGCTCTTGCGAAGAAGCGCTTCGGTATATGCGCGAGCAACCGCATCATCGGTTTCCGCAAACACGTCGCCCGGCACGAGCACATCGGGACCCGCTTCAAGGCAGACCCAGCACGTTCCCGTATCTTGACAAATGGGGACGCAATCGCGCTCAGCGATTTCCGCATTTTCGAGAAGCTGGTCAAGAACGAGGGCGCCACGTGATTCACCCTCAGTCTTTCGGGCTTCCGCAAGCGAGCGTTTCACGTCGCACGGAAGCACGCAAGCAATATTCGGGATGGCCTCATGCACGGCTTTCGCCACGGCCTGTTTTGTAATGAGTTTCGTAGTATCCATAAAGACAAGTATAGCCCGCACCCGCCGAATAAGCTTCGACGAATACGGGCTATATAAGATGCGCGAAATTATGCAGCGCTTCACGAGCCACAGCCCAGCGCCGCTCGGCCAAAGAACCTTACTCCACTGCCTCGACGAACCAGGAAGTAATGCTCGTGGGGTGCGTGATGGCGGTGCCAACCACAACCGCCCACGCGCCCGCATCCATTGCAGCCTTCGCATCGGCAGGCGTATGCACGCGACCCTCGCAGATAACGGGCTTGTCGGGGAATTCCGCGACAGCCTGGGCGACCAGCGCCACATCGGGGCCGTCGGCCATGCCGCAATCGATGGCAGCGCCAGGATGAGAAAGCGTCGTAGAGGCAATATCGCAACCGATGGCGAAAGCGTGGCGAATGTCTTCAATGGTTGAGCAGTCAGCCATAACGAGCACACCCTCTTCCTTCAGCGGGCGCACGGTATCTTCCAGCGTTTTGCCATCGGGGCGAGGACGATCGGTAGCATCGATAGCGACAATATCGGCGCCAGCCGCGACGCACGCACGAGCATGACGCAAGGTCGGCGTAATGTAGACGCCTTCATGGCCTTCTTTCCAAATGCCAATAACGGGAACCTCGGTGCGGCCTTTAATGGCGGAGATGTCGGAAAGGCCCTGGCAGCGAATGCCGCCCGCACCGCCCAGCTCGCACGCGCGAGCCATTTGCGCCATGGTTTCGGGATGGCGAAGCGGCTCGCCCATATACGCCTGGCAGCTCACGATAAGCTTGCCTTTGAGTTGTTCAATAATAGGATTCATTGCCCGTCTCCTAGTTCTTCAAAGTATCCAGCAGATTTTCCGCAGCTCCAATGAGCGGCGCATTATCGCCGAGCGACGCATCGACAATTGGCAAATCGGCGAGAACGCCCGGGGTGCGCTCCTTGAATGCCGACACCATCGCGTCACGCCAAATGGGGCCAGCCTTCGTAACGGACCCAGAAACTACAGCGATATCGGGATCAAAGATATTCGTCCAGCCAGCAAGCGCTAAGCCAAGAGCACGGCCCGCATTTTCAATGGTTTGACGTGCAATGTCTTCACCGAGTTGCGCACGATGGGAGATTTCGGCCCCGGTTTGATGGACACCGCATGCAGCATAGTAGCGTGCCTCAATGCCGCTGCCTGCCGCCACCGACTCAAGATTGCCATCGCCGGCATCCAAAGTATTCATCGTCGATCCGATTTCACCTGCGAAACCATGTTTGCCGCGAACGATTTTGCCATGGCAAATAATACCGCCGCCAAGGCCCGTGCCTGGAGCCATAACAACAGCCGTCTGCGCACCACGCGCCGCACCCCAACGTGCCTCGCCGAGCGCATGCGACTGCACATCTCCGAGCACAGCGCTCGGGCATTCGAAACGCTCACGCAGCGCATCGCCGAGCGGCTGACCCGACCATCCGGGCATGATTTCATTCGCAAAAGCGATATTGCCCGTATTCACGTCAACACGACCAGCCGTCGCAACGCCAACGCCCACGATGGTTTCGCCATGAGAAAGAGCCTCGTCACGCACGTCATCGACAAGGTCGAGAATGCGAGCAAGCACGACTTCCCCACCCTGCTGCGCATCGGTAGGAACCGAACGCTTCGAAAGAATGATGGGTGCAGCATCGGCGTTTTCATAACGCACGACGGCACACGCAATTTTCGTTCCGCCCACATCAACAGCAACAACGCTGAATGGATATTGCAAAGGAAAACCTCCAAAACAATCCCGATCGCACAACGCCGCGACCGGGGATTCCCGCAAAAACGGCCACACGCTATGAGCCAACCGCTTATGCGCCAAAACAGCAAACGGCCACGAAGCGTGCCAGATTGCCCATCATAAAGCCACTCGTATTCCATACGCGGAAGCCCTGCACAAAGAGCAAGCTGATGCGCCTCGCGGCCGCACGGCGCCATAACGCCTCAAACGAAGAAGCGCCGCCCGTAAGGACGGCGCAACAAATCTACATCATGCCGTTCTGCTCGAGAACCGCACGAATGGCAGCAACGTCTTCGCCCTCGAGAGCCTGAACGGGCTCGCGCATCTGGTTCGTGTTGAACACGCCCATCTGCCACAGAGCGGTCTTGAACGCACCAACGCCAGCACCAAAGCCGACGGTCGCCTTCACGACGCGAGTCACGAACATCAAGCGAGCGAGATGGTCCTGAATCTGGCGAACCTTCTCCCAATCGCCAGCCTGGAAAGCCTTCCACTGCTCAACGTAGCTGTAGGGGTCGATATTGGCAAGGCCCGGAACGGAGCCATCGGCGCCAGCCATGTAAGCGCCATCGACGCACACCTCGTGGCCAGTGAAGACCTGCAGAGGATGGCCAGCATCTTCGTTCTCGAGGCACAGCCAACGGAAACTCACGTCGTCGCCCGAGGAGTCTTTAACGCCCTGGATAACGCCGTCTTCGCCGAGGCGAACGAGCATCGTGGGATCGAGTTTCGTGTGAACGCAGACAGGCAAATCGTAAGCGAACAGCGGCAAATCGGTCTGCTCGCGAATGGCACGGAAGTGACGCTCAGTTTCCTTGGGGCCACCCAAAGCGTAGAACGGAGCGGTCGCGACAAGGCCGTCAACGCCATAGCCCGTAGCACGCTTGGCCTGGTCGACCACACGCAGGGTCTCCATATCGATGATACCGGCAAGAACGGGGACGCGGCCATGAACCATGGCAACGGCCTCCTGCAGCACATGGTAGCGCTGAGCGTCGGTAAGGAAGGCAACCTCGCCCGAGGAGCCCAAGAAGAACAGGCCATCAACACCTGCGTCAATCATGCGGTTGATCGAGCGCTCGAGAGCCTCAAGATCAAGCGTACGCTCGGCGGTCAAAGGAATGACCACGGGAGGAATAACGCCATGGAATTTGCTTTCAGTCATGAGAAGACCCTTTTCTGTTGGATACAGCAAACAATAAAATTGTAAGCCCTGGTCGGTACGCGTCAAGCGGTAAGCGGCAAATTCAGCCCAAGAACAAAGAAAGCTCGTCCCCTGCATGTTCTGGCCAGGTTCCTATGGCATCGTCTGCGTTCATTCTGGTTTTATTCATAAGTTGAACGCAGTCAGCCGAGCGCATAGTGAGCGATGCGAACGGTAGCGAGGCGTGGTGCCATGGGAACCTGGGCAGAACATGAGACGATATGAGCAGGACATGAAAACATTGAGAGCCCCTGCTGCATGCGAATCCGTGGATTAGGCCGACAATGTGAGTGTCCAACTCAAAAGTGGCGGCCACGCCACAAGCATGGAAAGGGGCTCTCTCATGTTGAATACTACCACCTTCGTCGGCCTCGACGTGCACGCGCGATCCATAAAGGCCGTCGCCCTCGATGCGATGACCGGCGAGGTCCGCTCGGCCACTTTCGCCTACGACGCGGCAGCCGTCGCAGAGTGGGTGAGGTCGCTGGACCCTGCCGCGAAATGCGTCTACGAGTCCGGCGTCACCGGGTTCGACCTGCAGAAGAGGCTCGCAGCGCTGGGCGTCGACTGCGTCGTCGGCGCGGTCTCGAAGATGATCAAGCCCTCGGCCGACCGCAAGAGGAAGAACGACCGCAACGACGCGGAGTTCCTCGCCAGGATGCTCTCCGTGGGAAACGTCGTCGAGGTGTGGGTTCCCGACGACGGGTGCGAGGCGGCGCGCGACCTGGTGCGCGCGC
>NZ_CDRRGL010000122.1:0-5225 GCF_977041755.1 Slackia sp. | reverse complement strand
TACCGGTATTGGCATTCCGCCCGAGCTGCGCGAGCGCGTATTCGAGCGCTTCTTCCGCGTCGACGAAAGTCGCTCGAAGGAAACAGGCGGCAGCGGATTGGGACTTGCCATTGTCAAGCATGCCGCGCAAGTGCACGGAGCGAAGATTTCCGTGATGGGCAACGAGCCCCAAGGCACGATAATCGAAGTGCATTTTCCCGCGAAATAGCTCGCGACTTTTCAAAACCTGTTAAATGCTCGCAGCGTTTAACAGGTTTTTGCTATTTGGCGGGGCGATTGGTCGGCTAAGGTTCACTTCGCCTGCTGCGTTTTCCCTGGTGCAAATAGATGCTCGATGCACAGTTGCGCGCGCGAAGGCTGCGGGCATTTGGCAAGTTATTGACAAGCTCGAAGGACGCTTTACCCGCCTTTGACGTTGCCCTGACGTGCGCATGACGCTCGGTCTTCAAGATGTGAACCCATGGAAGGGAACCATCATCCGAAAGGAACGCACATCATGCAAAACTACTCCATGAGCCGCCGCCGCTTCCTCACCGTCGCGGGCAGCACCGTTATTCTTGCCGGTCTGGGCGGCTTGGTTGGATGCTCGAGCAATTCCAATTCCGGCTCGGGCGATAACGCCGCTGCAACGACCGAGACCAAGGCACTCGCGGGCTCCATTACCGCGGTCGGGTCCACCGCGCTTCAGCCGCTCGTTGAGGCTGCGGCCGAAAAGTTCCAGGCCGAAAACCCTGGCGTCACCATCACCGTGCAAGGCGGCGGCTCTGGCCAAGGCATTACGCAAATCGTGCAGGGCGCGGTGCAAATCGGCAATTCCGACGTGTTCGCCGAAGAGAAGCTCGACAACAAGTCCGATGCCGAAAAGCTCACCGACAACAAGGTGTGCGTTGTGGGCATGGGCCCTGTGGTGAACAGCGAAGTCTCCATCGACGATATCAAGATGGACGACCTGAAGAGAATTTTCACGGGCGAAATCACCAACTGGAAAGAGGTTGGCGGTCAGGACCTCGAGATCACGGTTATCAATCGCGCATCTGGTTCCGGCACGCGCGCGGTGTTCGAGAAGGCCGTGCTCAACGGCACCAAGGTGCCTGACAGCTTCAAGCCTCAGGAGCAGGATTCCTCGGGCACGGTGGCCAAGATGGTCAAAGACACCCCGGGCGCGATTTCCTACCTGGCGTTCTCTTACTACGACAGCAGCATCAAGGCGCTTTCCGTTGACGGCGTGAAGCCCGAAACCTCTACGGTCGAGGCCAACGACTGGAAGATTTGGGCTTACGAGCACATGTACACCGCTAAGGATGCCGACGAGGCCACCCAGGCGTTCATCGACTTCATGATGAGCGACGAGGTCCAGGGCAGCCTGGTTTCCGAGAACGGCTACATCTCGGTTTCCGGCATGAAAGTTTCCCGCGATGCCGACGGCAATGTGACCAAGCTCTAATTCGCGAAAATTCAGCCCGGCCGCACGTGGCGCGGTCGGGTTTTTGCGCGTTCGGCGCAAGCTTGATGGGCGCGATGCCGAAGCGACGGCTCCTCGCTTCGGCTCGGGCCCGCGTATGTTTGAAAGGCAGGTTTAAAGCAGTGGCATCTCTGTCGAAAAAGAGACTCGACAATGTGGGCCGCGCGCTTTCGGGCGCATGCGTGACGCTCATCGTGCTGCTTGTGGCAACGCTCGTGTTTATGGTTGCCCAGCATGGTTTGGCCACATTTTTCGTCGATGGCATTTCTCCGGCGGCGTTTTTCACGGGAACCACGTGGAACCCGCATCAGGCTGATGCGTCGGGTGCACCTACAGTGGGCGCACTGCCCATGATCGTCGGATCGTTCTCGGTTACGCTGCTTTCCACGCTGCTTGCCTTGCCGTTCGCTCTGGGGTCGGCCATTTTCGTGGTTGAGATTTCGCCGAAGTTCGGCCGAACGGTGTTCCAGCCGGTCGTCGAGTTGCTCGTAGGCATTCCGTCGGTCGTATATGGCCTTATTGGCCTCACGATTGTCGTCGCATGGTGCCGCGGCTGGTCGAATACCACGGGTTTCGGCATTTTCTCGGGATCAATTGTGCTCGCTGTGATGATTCTTCCCACGATTACGTCGCTTTCCATCGACGCGCTCACGGCTGTGCCGAAGGCCTACCGTGAAGGCGCCTATGGCGTAGGCGCGAGTCGATGGCAAACCATTTGGCATGTGGTGCTGCGTGCGGCCATGCCCTCGTTGTGCACCGCAGTCGTGCTGGGTATGACTCGCGCGTTCGGCGAGGCGCTTGCCGTTCAAATGGTTATCGGCAACGCGGCGCAGGTGCCCGACGGCCTGTTCACTCCCGCGTCCACCCTTACGAGCGTGCTGACCATGGGCATCGGCAACGAGATGATGGGCACGGTGTATTCCGATGTTCTGTGGTCGCTTGCTTTGCTGCTTTTGGCGATGTCGTTTGTGTTCATCTCCGTTATTCATTTCATCGAACGCAAGGGAGGCCTGAACGTCAATGGCCGCTAGTGTTGACAAAATGGTCGCCGATCAGGGTACCGTCGGAGCTCGCCTGCCGCAGGGGGCGCCGAATCGAGCGCAAAGCGAGAAGGCGGAAAACGCTCTTGCTCGCCGCATTGCCTTGCAGGATAAATTCGCCACGGGCGTGCTGTTCGCCATCGTGGCTGCGATTTGCGTGTTGCTGTTCTCGCTTATCGCGTACATTGTGGCGAGCGGTGCGGGCAAGCTGCTTGACGTGAGCTTCCTCACAGGCAAGCCCGAGCAATTCAAGGAAGGCGGCGGCATTGGCCCCGAGCTGTTCAACTCGTTCTATTTGCTGGTGCTCACTTTGCTTATTTCGGTGCCTATCGCGCTTGGCGGCGCGATCTACCTTACTGAGTACGCTCCGAAGAACCGCTTGACGCATTTCGTGAAAACGGCCATTGAGGCGCTTTCGTCGTTGCCCTCCATTGTGGTTGGCCTGTTCGGATTCCTGTTCTTCGTGTTGCAAATGGGCTGGGGCTTCAGCATTTTATCGGGTGCTTTGGCGCTCACGATGTTCAATCTGCCCATTTTGGTGCGCGTTATTCAGCAGGCGCTCGAGGCTATCCCCAACGACCAGCGCGAAGGCGGTTTAGCGCTCGGAGCGAGCCGTTGGGAGACGACCATTCACGTGCTGCTCCCCGCGGCGTTGCCCGCTATTATCACGGGCATCATTTTGTCGGCGGGACGTGTGTTTGGCGAGGCTGCGGCGCTTATTTATACGGCGGGGCAGTCGGCGCCCATGCTCGATTTCACGAGTTTCGACTTTTCGAGCGCTTCGTGCCCGTGGAATGTGTTCCGCCCAGCCGAGACGCTTGCGGTGCACATCTGGAAGATCAACAGCGAAGGTGTGGTGCCCGACTTGGACGCGGTTTCGAGCGGCGCGGCTGCGGTCCTTATGGTATGCATTCTGGCATTCAACCTGCTTGCTCGATTCGTTGGTCGCCTGGCGAGCAAGAATACACGCTAAGTTGCAAAAAATGGCGCGAAGTGCGCCTTTTGGGTGTTGCGCTGTTTTTTGGCTTCCGCGATTCACTTCTACCCCTTTCTCGGTTAGCTGCTAAACTATCTACTTATAACTGCATGAGCTGGTAGCGTGCTGGCTGCCGCAAGAGAAAGGGTAGGGCGTGAAGCTTCTCGAAGATCGCATTCAACGTGACGGCGTGGTGAAGGCCGAGGGCGTTTTGAAGGTTGACGGTTTTTTGAACCATCGCATCGATATCGAGCTGCTTGATGCGATGGGCGCGGAATTCAAGCGCCTGTTCGCTGATGCCCCCATCAATAAAATTCTTACCATCGAGGCTTCTGGTATCGGAATTGCCTGCATGGCTGCCCGCCATTTCAATAATGCCCCTGTGGTATTTGCGAAAAAGGCCCAGTCTATTAACCTTGATGGCGAAATGTATCGCACGCGCATTCAGAGCTTTACGCATGGCAAAGTGTTCGACGTTATCGTGTCCAAGAAATTCATTGGCCCCGAAGACCATGTGCTTATCATCGATGATTTTTTGGCGAATGGCTGCGCGCTCAATGGCCTGCTCGAGATTGTCGAAGCGGCTGGCGCTACGGTTGAGGGTATTGGCATTGCGGTTGAGAAGGGCTTCCAGCCCGGCGGTGCGAGCCTGCGCGAACGCGGCTACCACTTGGAGTCGCTCGCTATTGTCGACGCAATGGATCCCACCACGGGCCAGATTACGTTCCGCCAGGCCGGCGAGCCTGCGCCGAGCCACGAGCTGACTGTGGAAACCTGCGAAGCATAAATTATTTTGAAGAGAGGGGCTCGCTGCCGCATGCGAGCTGCCTCCCTTTTCTCGTGTCCAAGAAATGGGAGGCGTGCTTGTGCAGCGTCTCCCTCTTTTGGTATTGCCGGGTGCTTGTTCTTCGGGCGAATGCTTTTATTGCAACGTGCCCAGTGCATCTTTGCCGACGATGACGAAAATATCGAAGCTGTCCATCGATTCGCCCGCGGTGGCTTCGTCGAAAGTTTGCACGCTGCCAAGTCCCAGTGCGGAAACGACCTTTTCCGCTTCCTCTTTGACGTCGGCGGCATCGTCGCCCGTGCCCTTTACGTATACGACGGTCGTGGGGGCGAGGCCTCCTGCAATCGCATACGAATCAAGTGCGTAGGTGTGATTGTCTTCGGTGAGGCCTGCTGCAACGAGTTTTGCCTGAGCGGCGCCTGCCAGTCCGTCCGCGCCGCCTCCGTTGCGAATGGCGATGGCGTACGCGCCTTGATGCTTAGCGGCTTTCGCGGAATCGTCCTGGTTGGCTTTCTCGTCGGCGGCTTTATCGGCGTTGCCCTCTTCTGTCGAAGCGGCTTTTTCGTTCGCGCCGGTTGAGGCTGCGTTGGTGTTTTGCGTTTCGGTTTGGGCGGGCGGCGTGGCCTTCTCGGGCTCATGACCGCACGAGGTCAAAAGGAAAGCGCCGCAGACGAGAAGAAGAGTCGCAAGGGCGAAACCCGTTGTGCGTGCGGCGGGGATGCGTGCTTGGTTATGGGTGAATCCGTTGTTCACGGAGCCTCCTAAAATGCAAGAGGGGGTACAAAGTGCATCTATTGTAGCGCAGTCGAGCGACGTGTGCAGGCCTTGGTGGGCGAGGGGCGGCGTGAAATCCGCGACAAAAAACCGCCCCAGCGTCAGCGGAAGACGTCGGGGCGGGATCATGCGTGGCAAGGGCGCTCTTGATGAAGCTCCGTGCCGTACACGAGCTTTATTTGGCCA
>NZ_CDRRGL010000121.1:0-5275 GCF_977041755.1 Slackia sp. | reverse complement strand
CTTAAAGGTTTGTTCAAATTCGTGTTGGCAATTGCGGTTGCGGCGATTGCCGCCGTGGGCGGCATTAATGCGTGCGTTGTGCTGTCGGCGAATCCGGCCATTACGACGTTGGACAAATACGAGCAGTCCCGGGTCGCGTCATGCGACGCTATCGTCGTACTTGGGGCGAGCGTGCTGCCCGATGGCTCGCTTTCGCCTATTCTGCAAAAGCGTGTCGATGCGGCAATCGATTTGTATTTCAAGGGCGTGGCCCCCATTGTCGTTATGTCTGGCGACGGCCGCGAATCGAATTACGACGAACCAAACGCGATGAAGGCCTATGCCATTGCGCAGGGTGTTCCTGAATCGGCGATTTATTGCGACGGGGGCGGCTATCACACGTATGACACCATGTGGCGCGTCGCGAATGTATATGGCGCGCAAAGCGTGGCCATTGTCACGCAGAAATACCACCAATATCGCGCGGTGTTTGATGCGCAAGGCGTGGGTATGTCAGCCGTTGGCGTGGTGAGCGATACGGGCACCTATGATGACCAGACCTATTACGATATTCGCGAGTGGCCCGCGCGCGTGCAGGATGCTATTTCGGTATGGGCAGGCGCCGAACCCGACAATCCAGGCGAGGCTATAACGCTGTAAGGCTCTTTCGGTCTTTTACGGAAGCTATACCTTGACAAATTTCTCGAAATAAAGAAACCTATATCCCTAGTTAATATGTGGGTTTCAGAGGGCCGCATTTTGGAGACCGATCGCCTTGCTACGAATTCCATGCATCATCAGGGAGTGCGCACGGTGGCACCCATGTTTGACCCTGTTGCATATGGCCCTGATGGGCTGGTAGAGGCGGTTGAGGTGCGTGACAGGTCGTTCATCATGGGGGTTCAGCGGCACCCTGAATTCTTTGCGGGCACGCGGAAAAAGGGGTGTCTTTTCGCCTCGCTTGCGCAGGAAGCTATTCGCTCACATACTGCGACGGTCGATGCGCGTGGGCGTTGCCGTCTCAATATCAAGAAGGCTCCCGACGCAAGGTCGTGGCCGACAATGGAATATGCCGATGGTATTTAAAAGATGTTCGCATATATTTAGGATGTAGGTACCTAAAAGAAACCAGAAGCAAATTAATTTTAAGTATCAAAAAGATACCGATATAAAAATAATGCCTAGTACCTTAATAATGTAAGGTTTCGAAAAGTAACTATGATATATCTCGATAACGCCGCAACAACTGCATTGCACGAAAGCGTGCTTGAGCGAATGCTTCCGTATTTCAGTGCCGACTTCGGCAATCCGGGGAGCGTGCACGCGGCGGGGCGTACGGCGTTGCATGCCGTGATGAATGCTCGCGCAACGGTTGCGGAATGCCTCGGTTGCACGCCGCGCCAAATCGTTTTTACTTCTGGCGGTACCGAAGCCGACAATCAGGCATTGGCAACGGGAGCTGAATTCGGCCGCAGGGCCCATCGAATGCGCATGGTTGCCTCGTCCATCGAGCATCCTGCAGTGCTCAGGGCGCTTGATTATTGGGAGGCCCAGGGCTTTGTGATTACGCTCGTCAATCCCGATGAGACAGGCGTCGTGAGCGCTCGAGCTATCGAGGCCGTTCTCGATGGTGATGTGTGCCTCGTGAGCGTCATGTCGGCGAACAATGAAACAGGCGTTTTGCAACCCGTTGCCGAAATTGCGCAGGCGGCGCATGCTGCGGGCGCGCTTTTCCATACCGATGCCGTGCAGGCGGCTGGGCACGTGCGTCTCGATGCCGAAGCGTTGGGGGTCGATATGCTGTCGATTTCGGCGCACAAGTTCCATGGCCCCAAGGGGGTCGGCGCGTTGGTATGCCGTACGCGCGAGGGCGCCGAGCCTATCGTGTACGGCGGCGGTCAAGAGCGCGGCCGTCGTTCGGGCACGGAAAACGTGCCAGGCATCGTAGGCTTGGCTGTGGCGCTCGAAGAAGCGTGCGAAACCGTGGAAGAGAATGCAACTCGCGTGCGTGGTTTGCGCGATCGCCTTGAAGAGCAGCTTGAACAAATCGAGGGTGCATATGTCGTAGGAAAAGCGGCCCCACGCGTACCGGGCATTTCGAATGTATGTTTCGAAGGGCTCGACCATCAAGCCCTTATTCCGCTGCTTGATGCACGAGGCGTGTGTGCGTCGGCGGGGTCGGCCTGTTCGGCGGGCGCGGTGAAAACTAGCCATGTGTTGCGCGCTATGGGCGTTTCGGAATCGCTCGCGAAAGGTGCCGTGCGCTTCTCGTTTTCTGTGGATACCACGCAAGAAGATGGAGACGCCGCGGCCGCTGCAATGCACGAAATCGCTGTGTCGCTCAAGCGGTAAAATATCTGCGCCTGCCGTGAGCCGAAAACGGCGGAATGGAACCGATGAAGAAGGATAAACATGGCGAAATCTAAGGGGCGCGTGCTTGTTGCAATGAGCGGCGGCGTCGATTCGAGCGTGACGGCGTATCTGCTGCAGAGCCAAGGCTACGAATGCATCGGCGCTACCATGAAGCTGTACAGCAACGATGCCATTAACAACGATGGCCATACCTGTTGCAGCCTCGATGACGTCGAAGATGCGCGCGACGTTGCGTTCCGCCTGGGAATCCCGCATTACGTGTTCGATTACTCTGAGGAATTCGAAGACGAAGTCATGCGTCCTTTCGTGGAAGAGTACGAAGCGGGACATACTCCCAATCCGTGCATCGAATGCAATCGCCGCATGAAATTCAGTAGGCTTTTGCAGCGTGCCGAGGAACTGGGTTGCGATTTCATTGCTACCGGTCATTACGCTCGAATTGAGCGTGCGGGGCAAGATGTGTCGAGCGCCGCGAGCGTTGACGATGGTTCCGATTCGTGGGCGCGCTATTATGCGCCCGCAAGCGATGACGTTCGTTTCGAGCTACGGCGCGGCCTTGATGCTACGAAGGACCAAAGCTACGTGCTCTCCTTCATGACGCAGAATCAATTGGCTCACACGCTTCTGCCTCTTGGCGGTTTCACGAAAGCTCACGTGCGCGAAATTGCCGAACAGCAAGGTTTCATCAATGCGCAAAAACACGACAGCCAAGATATATGCTTCGTGCCCGATGGCGACTATCTGGGCGTTTTGGAACGCTACCGCGGCTCGTCGTACGAGCCGGGCGAGATCGTCGATGCTCAAGGCAAGGTGCTTGGCCAGCATAAGGGCGCCGTTGCTTACACCATTGGGCAGCGCAAGGGGCTCTGCATTGGAGGCGCTCCCGAGCCTTATTTTGTGCTGGGCAAGAACATGGCCGCCAACCAGGTAGTAGTGGGCCCGCGCGCGGAACTCTCGTCGCAAGGCTGCGTGGCCATGAATTGGAACTGGGTTATGCCGCCCCTTTCGGCTGGTGAGACTATGAACGTGCAGGTGAAGGCCCATTATCGCCAATCTCCTATTCCTGCCGAACTTTCTATCGATTCTGATGGCTCGGTGCGCGCGGCGTACCTCGAACCTCGCCAGGCGGCCGCTCCTGGCCAGGCACTTGTTGCCTACGTGGGCGATTCGGTGGTTGGCGGCGGCACCATTGGTGAAGCCTTCTAGGCGTTTTGCCGTGGCGCCATTCGATTTCGATTGTGCTTTGAAAAATGCCCGATCTGCGTAGGTTTTCGGAGCGGGCGCGAGTGCGCCAGTATTTTGAGAAGATCTGACCTGGTGTTTGCTGCAATCGTCAATCGGCGAAGTCGAGTAACGAAGAAGAACCTGCGCAAATCGGGCTTTTTTTGATGTCGCTTGCGTCGCATGCACCCTGCGATGGGGCGTGTATTGCGTTACCATACATATGGTTCGCGTATGCGAATAATTTTGGCCGCGAATAAGGGGGATTCATGGCTCTTGTCGATAATGTTGCACTTTACGCGCTGGGCTATGCTGCCCACGAGAGCCATCCTATGCGCCTTGACCAGTATTGTTTGAATACGGTGCAGCGCAAATACCCCTGTTCTGATTGCTCCGATGCATGCCCGAAAAGCATCGATATCGCCGCGAAGGAAATCAGCTGGCGCGGTTGCACGAATTGCAATCTGTGCGTTACGGCGTGTCCTACGCAGGCAATCCATGAATCGTCGGCGAGCCTCGATACGGCTCTTGCGAACGCCGGCAGCGCAGGCGACGTTGTGGTGGTGGCGTGCGATCAGCATAAAGGCCAGACCAACGTTCGCGCGCATTGCTTGGCATCAATTCCGTGGGAGCTTGTGGCGGCGCTTGCGCTGAAAAAGCCCGTGGTGCTCAAGGTGAAGGCATGCCGCGAATGCCAGAACGATGATCTTCGCGAAGGCGTGCATGACTTGCTCAGCAGCCTGAAACGCTTTTTTGGCCCAGAGGAATTCAAGAAGCGCATTCATTCCCGTGTACCCGAAGGGGCACATGCGGGTTCGGGCGTATCGAAGCGCACGGCGTTCGAGGGTGCGATGTCTACCGTGAAGCGAGGCGCCGAGGAACTACTGTCCGATATAGACGAGCAGGGTCGCGTGTCGCACTACCGCGCCATTTTGCTTGAAACGTTGCGTGAAATTCCCGAGGAAGAACGCCCCGAAGTCACGTGGCTCACGCTTACCGAAGACGGCAATTGCCGCGGATGCGAGATTTGCTCGAAAATGTGTCCCCATGGCGCGATTGAGCTGCGTATTCCCGAATATGCTGCGGAGCAAAAGCGCCGCGAGGTCGAGCGTGAAGTGAAACGCCGTAAAATTCCCGTGATTGTCGAGCCTTCCGGGAGTGATTCGAGCGACGAGGTTTCGTTTACCTACCAAGCTGCTCCTGCCGGAACTTCGACTCAGGCGCTGAACGAGGCGAAAGAGGCGGCTCTTGCCGCCATCGACGAAGAGCTCGCGCGCAATATATCGCTCGGCCAGGCGTTCGTGCACGATGCGTCGCGCTGCACCCAGTGCGGTCTGTGCTATATGAGTTGCCCTGAAGAAAACATTGGCGGCTGGGCTGAAATAACCACGCGCGAGCTTCCTGCAAAAGTCGAGCATGACCTTGCGGTTCAGCTATGCGAGAAGTGCGGTCGCCCCTTCAAGCCGAAGGCCGACGAAACCAAGTGTACTGCCTGTTCAAGGGTGAGTTTTCTGTAATCGTTTTGCCGGCGACAAACCTGTTAAATGCTCGTAGCGTTTAGCAGGTTTGTTGAAGCGGCCGGTTGGGGCGATGGAATGCGCGGGGCGTAGTGTTTGCTCTGCTGCTTCTCCGACGCGGCATTCTCGCGGGCGTGTTTTGTCTGCGCGGTTAAAGTGTGGGATCAACCGTGCTCAGCAGTTCG
>NZ_CDRRGL010000120.1:0-5295 GCF_977041755.1 Slackia sp. | reverse complement strand
GATGCGTCGAGGCGAGCACGAACTTGTTGCTTCCATAAACAGACACGCCACATAACGTTGAGTTACAGCCTGCTTCAAAATCGTCAAACAAGCAACGCTCGCCTGACGTAAGGATGCCCAGAGGGCCATCCGCAGCGCACAGTGCGGCTTCCGCGGTAAAATCTTGTTTTACGCCCGCAGAAGCGGCGGCTTTTTCGATGAGTTGCTGGGCATGGCGGCCCCATGCAAGGAAAACAACGGGCTGAGGCAACTCAAAGCATGCCTTCACCACATGGCTCGTAAGCACTTGCCAGCCGAGCTTCGCATGGCTGGCCGCCTCATGCTCGCGAACGGTGAGTGTAGTGTTCAGCAGCAGCACGCCCTGGTTCGCCCACGGCGTAAGGTCTCCCGATTTAGGCATTCCGCATCCCAAATCGGCCGCCATCTCTTTATAAATGTTGCGAAGGCTTGGCGGCAACTTCTCCCCCGCAGGCACCGAAAACGACAAACCCATAGCTTGCCCGGGTCCATGGTAGGGGTCTTGCCCCAAAATCACCGCTCGAACCTCGCTTGGGGCACAAGACGCAAGTGCATTCAGAACGTCATCTTGTGGCGGGTAAATCACCTGGTTGATGCGCATTTCTTCAACGCGCGCAAGTAGCTCTTCCGACTTTTGCACAACATGGCTCGGCAGCACCGAGCGCCATTCGTCGATTCCATCCCCGCTTTTCACATGCAACCCTTCCGCTTATTCGCAAACGAAACGCATTGTATCGAAACCGCGTTCCAATGACGACGGCAAACCCGCGCGAAAGCCCAAAGCGCAAACGAGCCCTCGCACGCCTACGCTGGGACATCCTGGCGTGCTACCACTTTAGCGCGTCTCTCGGCTCGCCGGCGCTGCTTCAGCGCCACATAGGCGACGCCAATCGCAGCATAGGCCAACGCGTTCACCACATAGCCCACAAATCCATCGCCACCAGGCTGCGCATATACGGCATGGCCAATCGAAAGCAAAATGCCTTGGAGCACCATAAGCGCCATAAACGGATAGGCGAGTCTTTGCACCCTTTTCCACGTCGAGTGCTCCATAATGCCACGCACCGTGCGAAACGAAGTAATCCACGGCACAAAGAAGCACACCGTAAGCGGCACCCCCACGACGCTCGCAGCAATGAACATGATGATTGACGTAAGACCACCACCCCACGCCTTATCCCAAATAGGAGTGAAAGAAAGCGGAACCATAATGAGCACTTGAATGACGTGCGCGAAAATAACAAAACCACCAATAATAGACATCTCAGTGCGAACGGAAAGCAGCCGCCTAGTAAACCACCACTTTTTCGGAAATGCTCCGGCGAACATCACGAGCAAATAAAACGCCACGCCCGTATAGCAACTCGCGAAAGCCTGCACAACATAATACAGCCACGGAATCCAGCGAACGATATCGACGAATGTGGCCATGCAAGCGGCGATCCACACCGCATAAAACACGACGGGGCATTTGCGCAGCGCTGGCGCAAAAGCCATCACGAACGCAACGACAATCACGAGCGCAACAACGATATTGGGCACAACGTCTGGAATATACGGCAGCATAAGCTTCCTTTCTTCATGGATACGGCGATTCAGTATAGCCGCCCACAACGTAATTGCTACCATTTATGGCACATATAAGTCGCATTGCGTACACACCTTCGCACAAAACAAGGGGCGCCTATATGGACGCCCCTTGATACGCGACACCATGACGCGCCGATACGCAGCGTTATCGAGCATTTCCGCCGTCTCGGCACCGCCCAATGAGGAAATAACGTTTAGGCAGCCAGAATGAAGCCCGCACCCAAGAACAGCACGCAGGTCACGCCGGCGACAATGCCGATGTAAGGCAGCTGCGCCACAGCGTAATCGACGTTGTTGATTTTGCACGCTGATGCGCTCATAAGCGTGACATCGGAATAGAAGCACGCCTGCGCGCCGAAGCATGCCGCAGAAATAATCGCGCCGAGCGTCAGCGGAGTGGACGCGCCGCACGCCGCAGCCAGCGGCAGAATGATCGGCGTGCACACGGCGGGAATACTCCAAATATTCGCGGTGGCGAAGCACACCAAGCCGACCAGCACAAACGTAATCACGGGCAACCACGCGGCGCTCATGAACGGCGTAGCAACCGAAATAAGGTAGTCGGGCAGGCCAATAAGATTGATGGCATTGCGGAAGAACAACGACGCAATGAGCACGGCGGCGATGAACAGCATGTCCTCAAGGCCCTTGTAGCACGCGTCACAGAACTTGCCCAGGCTCATGATCTTCGTAGGAACATACAGCACGAAGCACACCACGATGGCGCAAATCACGCCGTACAGAATGTCGTCCATAGCGATAGTCACCGCAATAACCACAGCCATCGGCACGAGGAACGCCCACAAATGCGGCGTCGCCTCCTTCTCGTCTTTCGCGGAGCCGTCGCTAATGGCGCCAAGCACCTCGCCCATTTCATCCTGGTTCATCACGTCGGAGGAATCGGGCCACAGCTTGCCAGTTTTCTCAACGCGCTCGTATGCCTTCTTGATACCGCCCATTTTCGGCACTATGCCGAAAATCACGAGCAGCACGAACAGGACGCACAAAAACGGGTAGAAGAAATACGGCATGATGGAATAGTAAATGCCCATGGCCGAATCGCCCAGCACGGCAGCTTCAGGCTGCTCGGCGAAGATGCCGCTGAAAAACACGACCCACGCGGAAATGGGAATGATCAAACACACGGGCGCAGACGTAGTGTTGATGATGTAGCACAGCATCTCGCGCGGGGTTTTCTTCTCGTCGGCAATCGGCAAAATGGTGTTTGCGGTAACCAGAATGGAGAGGTAGTCGTCGATGAAGATGATCACGCCGCACAGCCACGTGAGGAACAGTACCTGACGCTCGCTTTTCACGTACTTGCGCGCCCAGTTCGCCATGGCGGTAGCGCCGTTGCTTTGACGCAGCAGCTGCACGAAGCACCCGAACAGGAGGCAGATAATCACGATGTAGTTGTTGTCGGCATCGCACGCCGCATCGAGCAACGCCTGCACCGTAGGCTCGAAGAAATCGGCCCCATAATAGAACAAAAAGCCCAAAATGCCCGAAAGCAGAATGCTGAAAACGCATCGGCGCGTGATGAACGCGAACACGAAGAAGCTCAGCATGGGAATCAACGTGATGATTCCTAGATTGCCACCATCCACTGTTTTCCTCCTAAGTATTGATGGTTGGTTCTATCATTCAAAGAAAACCTCAGAGTTTCCCGAGCACTTCCGTCCTCGCTCCCACGTCATCTTCGAAATACCGTTTGATTTCAGCCACGCGCTCATCGCTCGGCGCTGTGAATTCGGCCTGCGACGAGCCAATATTGCGAGCCTTGGAAATGCCAAGCGCGTGATAAGGCAAAAGCGTGACGCGACGAATCCCGCACTCGCGAACGATAGCGCCCGCCGCTTGAATGGCCGCCTCGTCATCATTCACTCCGGCGATAAGCGGCATGCGCACCATAATCTTTGGCAGAATCGCCTCATACGACGAAAGCGCCCGCACATTCGCGAGGATCGGTTCAACCGGAACACCCACGAATTCGCGATGAACTTCATCATCGACAGCCTTGATGTCGAACAGCACATCGGTCACACCGGGACGAGAAACAAGGTCGAGCAACGCGCGCGACGAGCCAAAACCCGACGTGTCCACGCAACTCGAAATACCTCGGGCCGCAGCGGCATCAATGAGCGCGGCGGCGAATTCCGCGTGAGCGAGCACTTCCCCACCGCTCACCGTGAGGCCGCCGCCCGTGTTGTCGTAGAACCCTTTGTCCTTCTCGACCTCAGCAAGCACCTCGCCGACAGTCATGCGGCGCGCAACGGGACGCAGCGCATTCGCAAAACAGCCATCGGCGCAGGCCAAACACATCGTGCACCGCGAGCGGTCTATCGAGATGCCGGCATCGGCGAAAGAAATGGCACCGGCAGCACACACCTCCACGCAATGCCCGCAGCCAATGCAATTCGAAGGACTCACGATGAGCTGTTGCTCATTCTCGATGAGCTCAGGATTGTGGCACCATGCGCACTTCAGCGGGCAGCCCTTCAAAAACACCGTCGTGCGGATGCCTGGCCCATCTTCAGTCGAAAACTTTTGAATGCTGCCGACAAGAGCCGAAAGCTCCCCTTCTCTATTCAATTTCGCATCGATACCGTCGAAACCCACGAGCCGGCCTTCGTCTTAGGCCGAGAGATGCGCGGTGCGCGCGATAATCGCATCTTGCGCAGGGCGGTCGAGTTCGGTGAAATACGCCATGTATCCAGCGACGCGCACCATAAGGCCGCGATAGTGCTCCGGGTTTTCCTGAGCCGCGAGTAGCGTTTTATTGTCGACGACGTTGATTTGAATATGCTCGCCGCCATGCTGGAAGAACGTGCGAATCACGCCTTCGATGATGCGGCGACCGCCTTCGCCCTGCACGCCCTTCGGATCGAAGCGCAGGTTGAACAGCGCGCCCTCCTGCAAATCGGGCTGGTCGATCGCGGCAACCGACTTCACCGTAGCCGTGGGTCCGCAAACATCGCGGCCCATCATGGGGCTCGATGCGTCGCAGAAAGCCTCACCCGCCAAGCGGCCATCGGGCAGCGCGCCAGTCACTTCGCCATGCGGGATGTTCATCGTTTGCGAGTCAATGCCAAACGCGTAATGGCCGCCGCGAGCATCGGGCCAGCTTTGAACTTCGTCGGCCACGAAGTGCATCATTTCGCGATAGATGCCATCGACATAGGGCGAATCGTTGCCGTATTTCTCGGGCTTGTTGAGCAGCAGCTGGCGCAGGCGCTCATGGCCTTCGAAATTCGCGTCGCAGGCGGCGATGAGCTCATCCATCGTCACGTCGCCGTCTTCGAAAACGCACTTTTCAACGGCAGCGATGCAGTCGGCCAAATTCGCCGCACCTGTCACATACATGCCGCAGGTCGAAACGCGTGCGCCGCCCTGCTGCACCGACTTGCCGCTTTCCACGCAGCCCGCCGTGACCATGCTCGCAAAAATCACCGGGTAGCGATTCATATGAATTGATTGCATCAGGTTGTAGCCAATGCGAATTTGATCATACGCATGAATGATTTGCTTCTTCAGAGCGTCTTTAAACTGCTCGATATTGATGAATTCGCGCGGATCGCCCGTGCGCAAGCCCATGAGCTTGCCAGTGCGCGGGTCGACGCCATCGTGCAGCACGAACTCGACCATCTTGCCCATGTTAACGTATCCCGCATCAGGGCTGCCATCGGT
>NZ_CDRRGL010000119.1:0-5323 GCF_977041755.1 Slackia sp. | reverse complement strand
GGGGAAAGCCCGGCTGCTTGCAGGATTTCTGCGCCGCCGGCAATGTATGCGGCTAAATTTGCGATGAGCACGACAACGGTAAGTGCGAAGAAAACTGCGGTTAGGACCCTTGCGAACTTTCCTTTGAACAAGAATTTTTTGAACATGGTGACAATTTGGGCGTCGCGACCCGAGCCGATGATCATTTCTGCAAGCATCATGTGCATGCAATAGCTGAAGAAGAAAGCGACAAGCAGGATGACGATGCATGAAATGATCCCCGTGCGATTGACGAGATACGGCAGCGTCATGATGCCGCTACCTACGCCATAGCCGGTAATAATGCATGCGGCTTGCCACGTTGTAAGCTTTGTTTGAGCTTGCGCCATGTATTCCTCCTCGAATGGTTGCGTTGCCGATATTGTAACCATTCGGCGGTGCGCTAGCGCAGGGTTCGTCGCTGGTAAAGCTCGGCTTGTTCAAATCCGAGGCGGGCGTAGTAGCCTCGCGTGCCTATGGCGCTAATGACATTGATGGTTCGGTATCCAGCTTCGACCGCAATCTCGCATGCTCGTTCGACGAGCGCCTTTCCGAGGCCTCGATGCTGCGCATTTTGCCCCTCGCCGTGAAGTTGGGCGACTTTTCCGTATACATGCACTTCGCGAATCATGGCTTGTCCGGCTTCGATAGGGAAGGCGCCTTCGGTTTCTTGCAACTTTTCGACCTCGTGCTGGCAGGGGAGCGAGAGGCGCAAAAAGCCAGCGATGCGATTTTCGGGCGTCACCCACTGCAGGAAATGCTCGTTTGTGTTTGAGGTTTCGTATTCGAAATCGACGAGCGAAAGCTCACCGATTTCCGTCTGCGCTCCCGCGAGTTCGCGATGACGAATCTCCTGGATTGGTGTGTCGTTTTGTGCGGCTAAGCGATCGGCTTGCGCTTCTACGACTTCGCGAAGGTTGACCTTCTTATTCCCATCAACAATATCGCCCGATGAGAAATCGCGAATCGTGCGCGAGATGCGCGTGTAAGGCGGGGTTGCGAGCACGTTGTCGGCAAGTACGCCCACGAGTTCGCGTTCGTTGTAGGGCCGCCACGTGCCGTCGACATAGTGCGCCATGAGCCCCGTGCCATCGATGAGCGCGCAGGGGTACATTTTCACCTCGTCGGGCAAGAATCGCTTGTCGCTTACAAGTGTGCGGAAATCGGAGGCATCGCCGCCCGGCGTGGCTCCAAGCAGGTTTGCCATGAAATGCGCGTGCGATTTAAAGCCGAAAAGGCGGCAGAGCGCGAATGCCTGCGCGATTTGCTCGGGCGAGGTATGACGTTTGTTCGCTTCGAGCACATGCTCGTTGAGGCTTTGCACGCCCATTTGGATTTTGGTACAGCCGAGCGCGCGCATAAGGGTGAGCGCCTCGCAATTGATGGAGTCGGGGCGCGTCTCGATGACGAGGCCCACGTTGCGGTGCGCGGCGTTTACGTTGCGCCCGTGCTCGCGGAAAACGTCGTCGAGCGTTGCGGTTTGCATGGTCGATACGTGCTGCCAAGGGTGATTCTCGCCGTAGAGTTCACGAATCGCCTGGGCGTGCGATTCTTTGCCCTCGTATACGCGTTGTTGAGCTTTGGCGCATGCGCGGGCAAGCGTTTCGGGGTTATGCGAAATGCCCGCTCTGTCGTAGAACGCGCGACGCTCGGCTTCGTTTTGGTGGGCGAAATCGAGCGTCGTCGTGCATCGGCCGCCCGTATCGGCGGCTGTGCTGTCGTCGTCGCCATTGTCGCTTCTGCCGTTGCGGTCGTGAGCCGAGCCGTGTTCTTCAGCATCGTTGAGCGCACGGAACAGTTCGCGCACGAACCAGATGCGGTAGCTTTCGGGATAATCGTTCCATGTGCCGCCCAACACGATGAGCTCGATTTTGTCGGTTACGTGTCCCATGCTCTCGAGCGCGCGAAGGCGCGATGACACCTGCAGGTAGGGGTCGAAGCAGTTGCGTTCTGCGCGCTGACATGCGGGTTCGTTGTGCAAATAGCTTTTCGGCATGCGCACGTCGTTGGGGCAATAGATGCATGCGCCCGAGCAGAGCCATGGCTTGGTTATGACGGTAATGGTGGCGACGCCCGATGCGGTGCGGCGGGGTTTCATGCGCAATGTTTGAAGCAGAAGCGCGTCTTCGTTGGGCGTAATATTCCACGAGTTCCAGCGCTGCGGGTCGCTTTCGCGCACCTTCAGAAAGAACGGCAGGGCGCGTCGCTTTGAGATGTGCGATGTATTATCGCGAATTCCCTGGTTGTGGGCACGTACGATATCTTCGAGCTCGTTTGCTGCGAGTGCGCGCCCAAGCTCGCGAATGCGAGCGAGTATGTCCAAAATGAAATCTTCCATATGCGAATTGTAACGGAAGGCGTGATGCGATTCCGATTCACACCGACGTCGCTTTCAAAAAGCCGCGATTTGCGCAGGTTTTTAGGCCGGCAAGCGCAGCTCGCATACGATCAAACTTTGAACTTTGGCTTCCTTTTTCGGCTTTACGCTGGTTTTTCGTCGCTTTTTGTAAGCAAGGTTCAGCAATAACATCTTAGGCGCTAGCGTACGTTCTTTTTCATGGAGGCCTCGCTTTATGCGGGGCCTTTTGTATGAGCCGTTTTCGCAGATGTTGCGCCGCTTGTCGTTATGGAGCGTGGGGCGTGCGCCGCAACGGGTATAATCGCCGAAGCTAGCTTTGGCGGCCAGGGGCCGTCGGCATCGTTTGCGGCATGGAGCCGCGGGTTGAAAGGAAATTCTTCATGGATATCGCTGCAGAATCGCTGCGTTTGCACGAGCAGTGGCAGGGCAAGCTCAACACCGTTCCGAAGATGGACATCAAAACGCGCGAAGATCTGGCGCTGGCGTATACGCCGGGCGTTGCCGAGCCGTGCCGCAAAATCGCCGATAACCCCGCCGATGCTTATAAATACACCATGAAGGCGAACACCGTTGCTGTGGTTTCCGATGGTTCGGCCGTGCTTGGCCTGGGCAACATTGGTCCTTTGGCTGCGATGCCCGTTATGGAGGGCAAGTGCGCGCTGTTCAAGGCGTTTGGTGGCGTGAATGCTGTGCCTTTGTGCCTCGACACGCAGGACGTCGACGAAATCGTCGAAACCGTAAAGCGTTTGGCCCCGAGCTTTGGCGGCATCAACCTGGAAGATATCTCTGCGCCTCGCTGCTTCGAAATCGAGCACCGCTTGATTGATGAGCTTGATATTCCCGTATTCCATGACGATCAGCATGGCACGGCTATCGTCGTGCTTTCCGGCGTGATTAATGCGCTGCGTCTGACGGGTAAGAAGAAGGAAGCATGCCGCGTCGTCGTTAACGGTGCTGGCTCTGCTGGCATCGCTATTGCGAAGCTTCTGCTCGATTACGGCTTCAAGAATCTACTTCTGTGCGATAGGTGCGGCATTATTTCCTCGACGAGCGAAGGAATCAATGACGTGCAGCGTGCGATGCTCGCCACCACGAATCTCAACGATGAAAAGGGCGGCCTTGCCGATGCCATGCGCGGCGCCGATATTTTCGTGGGAGTTTCCGCTCCGGGCATTGTGAGCGCCGAAATGGTTCAGTCGATGAACGGGGACGCGATTCTGTTTGCGATGGCCAATCCTACGCCCGAGATTTTCCCCGACGTTGCGCGTGCTGCCGGCGCCCGCGTGGTGGGCACGGGTCGTTCCGACTTCCCGAACCAGATTAATAACGTGGTTGCGTTTCCTGGTATTTTCAAGGGTGCCCTCGAGGCCCGCGCGACGCGCATTACCAAAGAAATGAAGCTTGCCGCCGCTGAGGCGCTCGCCGCGCTCGTGAGCGACGAAGAGCTTTGCGAAGACTTCATCATGCCCGAGCCGTTTGACCCGCGTGCGGTCGAGGTCGTGGCTGCCGCCGTGGCTAACGCTGTCGAGTAGGCTGAGCTGAGCTTTTGGCGAGCGAGGGCGCTTCGTGTACGCGAAGAGCGATTCTCGCATTGCTCGTAAGATATTGTTTGAAGCGGCGCTTTGTGAGAAGCGCCGCTTTTGTTTGGCAAAGAACACGGGAGCGTGAGCTCTCGTTATTTCAGAGGAACCGCATTGGATGCAACGACAATCGATTTTCTGCGACAGGTGAACAACGACTTCTATGCGCGCTGTGCACCCTCGTTTTCTGCATCGCGCCACGCCCCGTGGGTTGGTTGGCGCTCGTGTTTGGAAGCGGTGCAAGACTGTGGTGCCGTGCGTTTATGCGACGGCCCGGACGTGCATTTATATGACCGCGCAACTGCACAGCCTGGGGCAATCCGAAGGGGCGTTTCCGCTCGCGTACTCGATGTAGCGTGCGGTAATATGCGTTTCGCTGCGTTTCTCCGTGAAGAATTTCGCGGCTGCCACATTGACTACTTCGCCGTCGACGACTGTGCGGGGCTGGTTCCTCACCTGTCCGGTGGCGAGGGCTTTTCTGCTTGCTTCCAAAACCTCGATATCATTGGCGAGCTTGCGGCTGGCATGGGTTTGGCGACCGCAATCGATACTGAACCTTGCGATTTGGTCGGATGCTTCGGGTTCTTCCATCACGTTCCTTCGTTCGAGCTTCGCGTGCGGCTCATCGATGCGCTTCTTCAGAAGACGGCGTCGGGTGGTGTTGTATGCGCGTCGTTTTGGCAATTCATGGGCGACGAGAAGTTTGTGAAAAAGGCCGAAGCGTGGAATTCAAAGGCGAAGAGCGAGCTCGCTTCTGCTGGGCTCGATGCGTCTCAGCTTGAAGTAGGCGATTACTTCCTTGGGTGGCAAAATGAACCTGGTCTGTGGCGCTATTGCCATGATTTCGAAGAGCTTGAAATCGATGCGCTTGTTGCCGCTGCGTGTGAAGGGGGCAAGGCGCGAGAAGTTGCGCGTTTTTCCGCCGACGGAAAGAGCGGTGCGATGAATCGCTATGTGGTGCTGCAAAAACGCTAGGACACGAGCTGTCGAATTCCCTTTTTGAGGTTTCTTGCGTATCGGTCGGCCTTCGTGCTTCGACGGCAAGCGAACGCGCGGGCGCGACAGCCGCATATGAAAGAAAATGGCCCATTGCGGGCCATTTTCTTGAGGTTGAACTTCGGGTTGTTCGAGCTTTGCTGCGGTGCCGCCGCTATTGGTCTTTGTGCGAGCACAAAAGCAAGATGCCGCCAATAAGGTTCACGAACAGGAGCGTACACACGCCAAACGCGGTGGTGTTGCGCTTCTTGCCCTTGTAAATTCCCCAGCTGATGATCGTCATGGGAAGCATCCATGCGAGAGGGATGATCAAAAGGGCGCAGGTGATGGTCGAAACAAGGCACAGGATGAAATTGATGAGTCGCAATGT
>NZ_CDRRGL010000118.1:0-5552 GCF_977041755.1 Slackia sp. | reverse complement strand
GACGGTTTCGATCCGGTGTATGGCGCGCGTCCGCTGAAGCGTTTGGTGCAGCGTGAGGTCGTCGATCGCGTGGCGAATGAGATTGTTGCCGGTCGTGTGATGGAGGGCTCGAAGGTTACCATCGACTCTGATATCGTCGATGGCTACACCTGCAAGGTTGAAAACCCGCAGGCCGCGGCCGACGAACACGGGCAGGCCGCTGCCGGCGAGCAGACCTATGAGGTTCCCGCTGAGTAAAGCGATGCGTTGCGCGGCGTGGGCGAGGAATCCCGCAGCGTGACGAGGCTCAGCGTGGAGCTTGGGTCGCGAGGCTTGCGGCGCAATACGTGAAGCGCGGTGGCGTTGCGCGTGTCGGCTGGCTCGAGAAAATCAATCATGGCGTCTGGGGCGCACCATTCGCTCAAGCAATAGGCGGAAATGCTCCGCTCGAGAAATCGAGCGGAGCATTTTTTATGACGAAGTCGAGGATTGCTTGTTTGATTCGTGCTCGGTTTCGACGCCGAGCATGTCGAACAGCTCTTGGCGCGTATGGATGTCGAGCTTCTGATAAATGTGGCGAACATGGGCCTTCGCCGTGCCGTTCGCGATGAACAGCTCGCGCTCGATGATCCCCACGGTTTTGCGCTGCCCGAGCAGCAGGAGCACCTCTTCTTCGCGCGTCGATAGCTTATACTCGCGCGCGACGGTCGCTACGCGCGTCGCGAGTTCGTGCTTCTTTTCGGCAGGCGTTTTCGTTCGTGGCTCTACCGTGAGAATTGATTGCGTCTCGGGCGTGACGGGGACGGCGCCCCAATTGCTCGAAAGCTCCTTTTCCGACATGAAAATCATCGTGGCGGCAACGATGGAAATAACCGCGAGCGTACTGGTAACTACCTCGATGTTTGCGGGGGCAACGCCGATTGATCCTAAAGCCTGGCTTGTATCGCGACCGAGCAGCATGAAAATCTGGCGGACGCCGCGCTCGATGCCGAAGAGCCAGATGGGCGATGCGCCATAGCGATAACAGATGCTGGCAATGATGATCATAATCAGTATTGATTGCATAGTGTAGCCGGCGGAAATGCAAAAGGAGCTTACCGATTCGCTAAATAGGTTGAACGCGGGAAGCAGCAGGAATGCCGCCACGGTGATGGGCAGCGCCCCTCGATAGATAAGCCCGAAATCGAAATGCTTTCCACGAATGCATACGCCAAGGAAAATCGCGAGTGCGGCGAAGAGCGTTCCGGGCGACGAGTGCGGTCCGAATCCTCCTGAATAGGAGCTCATTTCTAGCAGGCCATAGGCGAATGCGTATGCCGCCATGAGAAATACTGCTTTCCAAGGTATGGAAAACTCGGTCGCTTCGCGGCGAGCGGGGCGATCTGATTTCGGGATATGGAGGAGTGCGGAATGTGCGCAGAGTAACGAGACGAGCGGAAGAAGCGCCGTCATAACGAAGAGCCATTCAAATTTAAAGCCCTCATATACATAAATGACGAGCGCTCCGGCTACGATAGAAAGCGAATAATAGGCAGCGACGCGAAATGGGTTGAGGCTGCCATAGATTTCGCTCCATATGACAATCATGAACGCGATGCCTACGCCGCCAACGATTCCCGACGCCGTTCCAAGCTCGGTCGCGATATTCGGCGCGTAGAATGCCGAAAACGAGAGTACCGTAGACGTAGTGAGCAAAATGCCCGTCATCGTAAGAGCGCTGCGCCGACCAACGAGTGTTTTGAGCTTCTTGGCGAAAATCGCGCACAGCACTACGGTGAGCACCATGATCGAGTCGAAAAGGTCGCGAGGCGTCGCCATGCTGAAAGGGAAAGGCACGAACGTGCCCACGAAGGCGATTTCGATCCAGGCTCGATAGATGCCGAGGCCCAAGAAAGCGAGCGGCACCACGGGAATGTACCCGAATAGCAGCGAGCCCCTGAGCTCTTCGGCAAGACTTGCGTCCAGTTCATCGCATTTGTCGTTTTTTATAGGTTCAATTTCATGCGTATCGCACGGCGTTTGCTTCGGCACAATCCCTCCCCGATAGTGCGTTCGAGAGCTATTTTTGCACGTCGGCCGAGGGTTATATAGGGGGTTATAGAAAAATAACCCCATAAAATCGATTTCGGTCGATGCTTTGTCTCCTGTTTCCGCCTAGATTTTAGGGCGTTCCGAAGGGGAACGGCGGTGGTCTGTTCGGGGAGAACGGGCTGCCAACGAGAAATAACAGGAGGGATATCATGGAACTTTCACGTCGCGATTTGTTTAAATTCGGCGGCATCGCAGCCGTTGGAGCGGCCGGCGCAGGCATGCTCGCGGGCTGCTCTCCGTCGGGCGGATCGTCGAAGAGCGCTCCGGCTGCCGCTTCTAAAGATACCGACGGTTTGCCGAGCTTCTTCCAGGCTCCCGAACCCATTAAAGACGTCAAGGAGACCAAGGAATTTGACGTGGTCGTAATTGGCGCAGGCGCCGCAGGTGTGCCGTGCGCGCTGGCCGCGGCCGATGCAGGCGCGAAGGTTGCGCTTATTCAGAAAGAGAGCCAGGCGGTTTCTCAGGGCAATACGTGCGACTCGCTCGAGGCCTCCACGAGTGCCGCCGGCAAGGCTGCTGTGATGTCGTGGCTCACCGAGCAGTGCGCATGGCGTTCGCACCGCGATCAGCTTGAGCTGTGGGCAAACAATTCCGGCGAAGCTCTGCATTGGTTGTGGGATAAGGCGACCGAAGCCGGCTGCCAAGTCGTCGACACCACCAAGAAATGGACGAGCAACATCTCGGTTATCGACGAGCAGCCTGTTTCTTATTTCGCATTTGATTTCGGCCCGAAACCTTACAACACCGGTAGCGGCATGCGCGATTTGTGCGACTACTTCAACGGCAAAGATGGGCTTGAGATCTTCTATTCCTGCCCAGCGGAGCAGCTCGTGAAAGATGGCGACAAGGTTGTGGGCGTCATCTGCAAAGACGGCAGCGATTACGTGCAGTTCAATGCGAAAAACGGCGTCGTTGTCGCGACGGGCGACTATACCAACGATGATGAGATGATGGCCTACTACAACCCCGATATGAATCATCTTGATCGCAAGGAGACCAATAAGACTGGCGATGGCCAGAAGATGATGGTATGGGCTGGCGGCCGCATGGAGAGCGTATGCGGCTCCAAGGTGCAGCATGACTTCGACGCGGGCCCGGGCTCTATGGCCGACATGCCGTTCTTGACTGTGAAAAATGACGGCACCCGCTTCTGCAATGAGGCACGTAGCGCCATGGCCTACAACGGCAACTTCCTTACGAGCGAAGAGGACAACGGCTATTACACGCAGGTGTTTGATTCGAATTATATGACCGACTGCGCTGACTGGCCGGGCAAGCTCTATGACCCCGAGGCCATTAAGGCGTACATGCCTGAGGAGCCGGGCGAGAAGAAGGGCGTGTACCCCGATTTGGCTGCGACTTTCAAGGCGGACACCATCGAGGAACTCGGCAAGAAGCTTGGCCTTACTGACGTGGACGCGTTCGTGAAGACGGTTGCTCGCTACAATGAGCTCGTCGATGCCGGCGTTGACGAAGATATGGGCAAGCCCGCCAAGTGGCTGAAGCCTATCAAGCAGGCCCCCTTCTACGGCATCCATCGTCACATTCGCCTGTCTACCATCGTCCATGGCGTGAACGTCAATGGCGAGATGCAAGTGCTTGATAAGGATGGCAATCCTATCGAGGGCCTGTATTCTATCGGCAATTGTGCCGGCAACTTCTTCGGCAGCCCCGACTATCCCATGGATTTGCCCGGCCTTTCCCTCGGCCGTTGCCATACTCAGGGCTACGTTGTAGGTAAGATGCTCGGCTCCAAGTAATCGATAGCTCAATAATTCCATTGCTTTCCATGTGGCGACCCTCCCTCCCGTATGGCCGCATGTAAAAGCAACGCAAGCCCCGCTCGGTTTGTCCGGGCGGGGCTTTGTCTGTTGAATCGGGTTTGTTTAAGCCGTGATCCGATGCCCTGAAACCTGAGGTAACTTTTACTTGTATATACCCCATGGGGGTATATAATGCTGTTTGCGCATTGTGGAACGGAAAGTGCGTTTGTCGCTTCGGGTTTGCGTGTGCTTGTTTTGAAGAGCGGAGTTGTTATGGCCGAAGAGATGAAACAGTGCTGTGCGTGCCGGCATAAGGAAACCGAGCGTGCCGATGATCTGCAACACGATTTGACCAAGCGTCTAAACCGCGCGATTGGCCAGCTCAATGGCGTAAAAGACATGATTGCCGACAATCGCTATTGCGGCGATGTGCTGGTGCAGCTCGCGGCGGCGGAGTCGGCCGTGCATCGCATCGCCGAAATCGTTTTGCAAGACCACATGGAAACGTGCGTGGTGGAGCAGGTGCGCGCCGGCAACGTCGAGGTGGTCGATGAGGCCATGCGGCTCATCAAGAAATTCATGTAGCCGTAAAGAGCCAACTGACGAAAAAAACTAAGCGCGGCCTCGTGGTGCAGATTGCCTTGAAGGTTCCGCCTGCCCGAGAGGAGCGGCCTTGTGGCCGTGACTGAGGGTAGGCGGGTTCTGAAAGGCAAGATGTCCGCGAGGGCGTGCTGGCTGGGAGTAAATATGAAGCAGGCGTTCGATATAACGGGAATGACATGCGCGGCGTGCAAGACTCGCGTCGAGAAAGCCACGGCGTCGGTCGATGGCGTGGCCGAAGTTGCCGTGAACCTGTTGAAAAACAGCATGGAGGTTACCTACGCCGACGAATCGCCGGATGCGGTTGCTCGGGTGAATGCGGCTATCAGTGCCGCCGTTGATAAAGCGGGCTACGGCGCCGAGCCGCGTGCCGCGGCAGGCGAGGGCGCGCAATCTGCCACGCAGGGCGGCGTTTCTGCGGCCAAAGCTGCGCGAGAGGCGGCGAACAAAAAGGCGGCCGAAGCCGAGATGGTCATGCGCCGCCGCCTAATTGTTTCGTTCGTGTTCACCATTCCGCTGTTCTATCTTTCTATGGGCCACATGTTCTCGTGGCCGCTTCCCGCGTGCTTCTTGGGCCACGAGAACATGATCACGTTTGCATTCACGCAGTTCTTGCTGCTCATTCCCGTTATCGCGGTGAACTTCAAATATTTCAGCGGCGGTTTCAAAAGCCTTGCGCATGGCGCCCCCAACATGGATTCGCTCATCGCGCTTGGCGCCACGGCATCGACTGTGCACGGCATTGCGGCCATCTATCGCATTGGCATTGGAATGGGAGCGGGCGACATCGACGCGGCGCATATGGCCGTGATGGACTTGTATTTCGAATCGGCCGGCATGATTTTGACGCTCATCACGCTGGGCAAATATTTCGAGGCACGCGCGAAGGGCAAAACGACCGATGCGATTTCGTCTCTTCTCGACCTTTCTCCTAAGGTTGCAACGCGGCGCGAGGGAGAAACTGAGGTTGAGGTGCCCCTTGAACAGGTGCAGGTCGGAGACGTGCTCGTGGTGCGTGCGGGCCAAGCAGTGCCGCTCGACGGTACGGTTGTCGAGGGCTCGGCCGCGGTGGACGAATCGGCGCTTACGGGCGAAAGCGTTCCCGTGGAAAAGCAGCCG
>NZ_CDRRGL010000117.1:0-5584 GCF_977041755.1 Slackia sp. | reverse complement strand
TAACGCGCACGCGCGCGTGATTCGTTGTGTCGTCTCGCGCCGATCGGTGCGCGGGATTCGTTGTGTCGTCTCGCGCCGATCGGTGCGCGGGATATGGAATGCGTCGCATGAAAGGGGCCGAGAACCGTTGCTGTCCGATCGTCGACAGAAAGTGCTTCAAGCGCTTATCGAGGAGTACATCGCCAACGCGCAGCCTGTAGGCTCGCGCACCTTGGTCGATCGTTACCGGCTCGGCGTTTCCTCTGCTACGGTTCGCAACGAGCTCTCGGTGCTTGAAGATGAGGGCTATCTCACTTCTCCGCACACTTCCGCCGGCCGCGTTCCGACCGATGCGGGCTATCGTGCATTCGTCGACGATTTGCTTTCGCGCGAATACGGCGAAGATGCCACGGGCGGCATGTTCGACGACGTGCGTGATGCGGCAACGAAGATGGACGACCTCATGGAGCAAACATCGGCCGCCCTGTCTCGCTTGACCGATTGCCTTTCGGTTGTGGTCGCGCCTTCTTTGCTCGCGTCTTCGGTGAAGCAAATTTCGCTCGTGTCCATGTCGTCTCGTCGCATGCTCATGGTCGTCGTTACCGACGACGGCCAAGTATTCAACCGGTCGGTCGAGTTTGCGGAAGACGTTTCCGCCGATGAGCTGGCTGATGTGCAGAATGCATTGAATGCCGCACTTTCGGGCCATTCAATTTCCGAGGTGCGCAAGGCGGAAGGCGTGCGTATCGAGGCGCTTTCCAGCCCGCTCGCGCGCATCGTAATCGATGAGCTCGTTGTTTGCATGGCGAAGGCCGACGAAGGCCGTGCGCATAGTTTGGGTATGTCGGCGTTGCTGAGCAAGCCCGAATTCAGCAACTCATCTGCTGCGTTGCCCGTGCTTCAAGTGCTTGAAGACGACACGGTGCTCATGCACCTTTTCGACGACGTCGGCTCTGCAGACAAAGCCTCCGATTCGCTCGAGGTTCGCATCGGCAAGGAGAATTCCGCGAGCGAGCTATCGGGGGTTTCGGTCGTTGCCGCCCAATACGGTTCGGGCGAGGCTCAGGGCGTGGTTGCTGTCATCGGCCCTACGCGCATGGATTATTCGAAAGTCATCAGCGTGGTGCGCTCCGCGAAAAGCGCGCTGAAAGATTTGTAAATAGGAAGGCTCACACACACTATGGCAAAAGACCTCTACGCCATTTTGGGCGTCAGCAAAGATGCAACCGACGCCGAGATCAAGAAGGCGTTTCGCCGCAAGGCGCGCGAACTTCACCCCGATGTGAACAAAGCGCCCGATGCAGAGGATCGTTTCAAGGAATTGAACGAAGCCTACGACGTGCTTTCTGATGCCAATAAGCGCGCGCAGTACGACCGCTTCGGCACGATTCCTGGAGCGGCGGGCGGCCCCACCGGAGGCTACAACGTCGACTTCGAAGACATCTTCGGCGGCGGTTTCGGCGGCATGGGCGATATTTTCTCGAGCTTCTTCGGCGGCGCTGCGGGCGGTCGCGCCACGGTGCGCAAAGAAGGCCGCGATATGGGCGTTGGCCTGCGTCTGACGCTTGAAGAGGTCGCCGCGGGCGCGAAGAAGGAAATCGTCTACGACCGCCTGGCGCCGTGCGAGGTGTGCAATGGCTCCGGCAAGGCCGAGGGCGGCAAAGAAATCGATTGCCCCGATTGCCACGGTCGTGGTCGCGTGGTCACCGTGCAGCATACGTTTCTGGGCGATATGCAAACCGCCTCTATGTGCTCTACGTGCGGCGGCACGGGCAAGGTCATCGACAAGCCGTGCGAAGAATGCGAGGGCCAGGGACGCATTCCCGATCGCCAGCATGTCACCGTCGAAGTGCCCGCCGGCATTCGCGAGGGCCAGCAGCTGCGCGTGACGGGTTTTGGCGAGGCCGGCATGCACGGCGCTCGTCCGGGCGACCTCATTGTGACGTGCCGCATTCAGCCGCATGAGTTCTTCGAGCGCGAGGGCGATAATCTGCACGCCCGTGCGAATGTGAGCTTTATCCAGGCTACCCTCGGTGCCGAAATCGAGATCGATGGCATCTTCCATGATGAAAAGGTGATGGTTCGCGTTCCCGAGGGCTGCCAAAACGAGCAAGTCATTCGCGTAAAGGGCATGGGCATGCCTCGTTTGAAGTCCACCGAGCGCGGCGATATGTATGTGCACATTACCGTGCTCATACCGAAGAAGGTTACCAAGAAGCAGCGCGAGCTGCTCGAAAAGGTGGCCGAGGAATTTGGTGAAGACGTGGCCGCACCGCGCAGCCCGTTGCAGAAGTTGCGCGACGCGTTCAACTAGCAAGCATGAAGGCATCCGGCATAGAGCTGGGTGCCTTTTTGTTGTTGCGGCTTTTTCGCTTTCGCTTCGGGTACACTGGTTGCCTAAAACGATTGAGTGCCGTCTGATTGCCGTCGATTGCCGAATGCAAGGAATGCCTTTGTTGGAACAGACTAAAAATAATGCAGCCGCTTTCCACGTGGTGAACCTTGGTTGCAAGGTGAACCGTGTCGAAAGTGACGATTTCGCAGCCACCCTTATTGCGGACGGTGGGCGAGAAGTGCCCATTGAAGCAGCCGATTTCATTGTGGTGAACACGTGTACCGTTACGGGCGAGGCTGAAAAGAAAACGCGCAAGGCCGTGCGCCAGGCGCTGCGCGCGAACGATTTTGCTCGCGTCGTTGTGACCGGTTGCGCCGCCGCTATCGACCCCATTACCTATACCGAGATGGATCCTCGCGTCGAAGTGGTGCCGAAAGGCGCTATGGCCGACGTGCTTGGTTCCCAGGCGAGCACGTCGCCCGCCTTGGCCGCCATTCGTGCGGGTGAGGAATTTCCCACGCGCGTTGGCGTGAAGGTGCAAGATGGCTGCAACAATGCGTGCACGTACTGCATCGTGCATGTCGCGCGTGGGCGTGCCACATCGCGACCCTCAGAGGAGATTATTGCGGAAGTGCGTGAGCTCGCGCGCGCGGGCGTGCGTGAAATCGTGCTTACGGGCATTAATTTGGGCTCGTATCGCGAGGGCGACATGCGCCTGGCAGATTTGCTGCGGTGCCTTATGAAGGCGGTCGATGAGGAATTTCCCGCCGATTCGGGCCTAGGGGTGGTGCCGCGCGTTCGTTTCCGTGTGTCGTCGATTGAGCCGCGCGACGTCGACGACGACCTCATTGAGCTTATGGCCGCATCGAATGGCCGCATTTGTCGCCATTTGCATTTGCCGCTGCAATCGGGTTCGAGCAAGGTGCTGCGCGAAATGCGACGCCCCTATAGCGCCGAGCGATTTTTGGGCCTGGTCGAGAAGCTGTATGCGGCCATGCCGCAGCTTTCGCTTTCGACCGACGTCATTGTGGGTTTCCCTGGCGAAACTGAAGAAGACTTCCTTGAGACATGCCGTGTGGCTGAGATATGCCGTTTTTCGAAGATGCACATTTTCCGCTATTCGAAGCGTGCGGGAACGCCTGCGGCCGAGCGTGACGATCAGGTCTCGCCCGAGGTGAAGGCAGAGCGCGCCAAAAGGCTCGAAGCGATTGAGGAACGTCTTCGCGCCGATGATATGCGCCGTCGTTGCGGGTCGAGGGAATTGGCTCTGGTCGAATCGGAGGGCAACGCTACGACCGAGAGCTATCACGGAATCGATGCTCCGGCGGGCAGCATCGTAGGCGATTTGGTGGAGTGCGAACTATGATAGAGGAGCGTTCGAATTCCGGCGCGCCTGGAAACAAGCTCATGGCCGGCGGCGAGACTGCAGGCCAAGGCGTTGATGCGGGTGAGACGGGCGAGACGCTGAAGCGCAAGAACAATCTCGTGAAGTCGTTCGGCTATGCGGCTTCGGGTGTGGTTCAGGCGGGAAGCGAGCGCAACTTCAAGGTCGATGTCGTGGCGGCGGTTGTGGTTTTTGCCGCGTGTGCGCTTTTGCGGGTGCCTGCATGGGGATGGGCTGCGGTCACGGTGTGCGTGGGCGTGCAACTCGCCATGGAAACCGTGAACACGGCGATAGAGGCGATCGTCGATCTGGCCTCGCCTGAAATCCACCCGCTCGCTAAGCGTGCGAAAGATTGCGCGGCGGGCGCCGCCCTTATCACTGCCTGCGCAATTGTCATCGTGGGCCTTATCGTATTCGTTCCAGCGCTTTTTGCGTTGCTTGGAGCATAGGGAGACAAGCGCATGTCATTCCATCATTTCTTTCTCGATGGCCAGATTATCGCCGAAGAGACGGCGCAGGAATTCCCCGTGCGCCTTTCTGCGGAAGACGCCAAGCACGCACGCGTGCTGCGCCTGTCCGAAGGCGAGCACATAAGCGTCGTCGATGCGGCGAGCGATTATTTTGAATTGGAAATCACATCGGCGCATGATGGCCTGGTGGCGCGCATCGCGCAGCATCGCGATGCGCCGCAGGCGCCTGCGAGCATCGCGCTGTTCCAGGGCCTTGCCAAGGGCGACAAGATGGACGACATCATCCGTCATGCGACCGAGGTGGGCATTGATGAGTTCGTGCCGCTTTCGAGCTCTCGCTGCGTCATGAAGCTCGATGCGAAGAAGGCGAAGTCCAAGCTTGCTCGCTGGCAGGCCATCGCGCATTCTGCCGCGATGCAATCGGGACGCATGGTCGAGCCGCGCGTGCATGAGCCGCATACGGTGAAGCAAGCCGTGCAACTGCTGCGCGAATTCGACTGCGTGCTCGTATGCTGGGAAGAGTGCCCCTCGACGAAGACTATTGCTGCCGCGCTTGAACAGGCGTTTGGGAACGCCTCCGTCGACAAACCGCGCATTGCCGTGGTGGTAGGCCCCGAGGGCGGTCTTTCCGCCGATGAAGTCGAAGCGCTCACGGCAAGCGAAAATGCCTGGCCTGTGACGCTCGGCCCGTCAATCCTTCGTACCGAAACCGCCGGAATCGTTGCTCCCGCGCTTGTTTTGTATGCATGCGGAGGCATGGGCGCCGACAAGAAAGGGTTTTAAATGAACATCGAAATCGAAATCGAGCATGGCGCCGACATCGCGAGCGGCGTCGATATCGAAGGTATCACGCAATACGTGCTCGAGCAGGAAGGATGCCCCGCCACAACCGAGGTCTCCATCACGCTCACGACCGACGAGGAAGTTCATCGTTTGAACAAGGAATACCGCGGAATCGACCGCCCGACCGACGTGCTCAGCTTCGAGTGTGACGGCCTTGACGACGATTTCGACGGGGGAGCGGCGTACGACGACGCGGGCGTGCCCGATGACGAACCGTTCATGCTTGGCGACATCATCATCGCGTCCGACTACGCGCGTGCCCAAACGGCCCAGTTCGGCACCACGCCGCAAGAAGAGCTCGCGGTGCTGCTCGTGCATGGCCTCCTGCACTTGTGCGGATGGGATCATGTGCATTCCGACGAAGAGGCCGAGGCCATGGAGGCTCGCGAGCGAGAGATGCTCGCCGGCGTGGGGCTGCCCAACATTCGCTAGAAACTGTCGCGGCATCCCGCGTGCGGATGGTGTGGCGGGCGGTTCTTTTGTGCGCTCCATAACCGCATTTCGCGCGCCAATTTGCACAAGTTGTGTTTGCTTGCCCAAGGAGCAAAAAGCTCTTGGAGAGCAAGTGGGTCT
>NZ_CDRRGL010000116.1:0-5584 GCF_977041755.1 Slackia sp. | reverse complement strand
CGCTTCCCAGCCGGCGAAGTCGCGCTTGCGATGTTTGAGTTCACCATCGACGAGCTCGTCAAAAGCGAGCTTCATGTGGTCGTAGCGGGTGACCTTGCTCAGCTGGTCTTCGGGGCGCGTGAGGCAGTCTTCCTCGGTTTTGAACGCGGCGAGGCCCAGCATGATTTTGGGATTGTAAATCACGTGGGGCTTGTCGGATTCGTCCAGGTAAACGCACAGCGCTTTGGTCACGCCAATCTGGTTCGCGGCCAGGCATGCTGCGCCTTCGATAGATGCGAGCGTGTCGATGAGATCTTGCGCCACGGAGGCGTCTTCGGCGGTGGCCGCTTCGCAGGGCGTGCTCAGAATGACATCGTCAAAAACGAGCTCTTTAATCATGATGTGCCTTTCGGATTGGTTTCAACCCTTGCATTCTACCAGGTTGCGATGCGGTTCGTGAGCGTGGTTTCCGTGCTGGTTGTGAACGTGCTTATCGAGGGCGCTTGTTTAAGCGAATTCCTTCATCTCGCATTCGATAAGCGTGCTGGCGTCGGCGCGCTCGGCATCTTCAAGGCTGGCGTAGCGAATGGTGAAGTCGTCGTAGGTATTGAAATAGTAGCGACCCGTCGCGCCAGAGAAGCAACTTGTATAGACGGTTTTCTCGAATTCGCCGTTCGACATCACCGATGCACCCTCGACCATCGAAACGCTGCTCAGCGTGTGAAACATTCGCATCACGTTGTCGTGTTCGCCCGATTTTGCGGGACAGTTGGCGTTGAGGTAAGCGACCTTCACGAAGCGCGAGGGCGAGTACACGTCGCCGGGAATGCCCCTCATTCCGGCGCCCGCACCGAAGGGCGCAAGTTCAGCGCGGCCCCATGTGGCAGGCGCGGGCATGTCGGGCGTTGCGGTGATGTAGGTGCGAAGGTTGGTGAGGTGCCATTCGAAGTTCGGATGATTCGCCAACACATCGACGGGGTTGTCGAACACATGCAGGCCATCGGCGCGCGACTCCACAACGATTGAGCGCGTGGCGTCGCCAATGATCCAATGAAGATACGAAACGGGGAAGTGCTCGTTAAAGGGCTTTTCGATGATGAGCGAATCTGCGAGCGCGGCTTCAACTTCATCGACGGTTTCGAAATTGGCCGCTACCCAGGTGGGGAATTCGTATGCCGCGATGTTCGTTTTGCCTTCGGCGGGATTCGGAGCGTATTCGGCGCACCCCGGGTGGTTCAGGCCGGCCACGGCAAGTCCTGCGTCGTTGCCGCAGTCGAAGAACAGGGGGTAGTTCTGGAATTCGACGCACATTCCGATGACGGCATGCTTAGCTGGAGCCGATTCGCCAAACGCCCACGGAATCATGAATCCTTTCGGCATAATGCGAATGTTCTCGCCGTATCCGCAGCTCCAATCGAGGTTGCGGCCAAGGAAGACGGATCCTTCCTCACTTGAGAAACGAACTGCTGTGCACATTGAATCTCCTCTCACGCTCTTTTCGATTTGCCCATCATGCGACGGCCCTTTTGGGTAGACAAGTGTGGTTGGGGTATTGTTCGGCGCCCGTTACGCGCTCGTTGAATGGCGTTGAGTGCTTGTGATGCTATGCGTGGGGCTTCCTTTTGAATTCGGGCCGTTTTTGCCAACATGAAAGTGGCCGACGCATATTGAGCTGCTCGCATTCTGCTTTACCTTAGGAAGGAAATCGACATTATCCCAGATGGGCGAATGAAATTCGTTCATAATCGCATATCTCGCCCCCGCGCCAAGACAAATGTAAATTCACAATTTCAACGCTTACGAAACGGTGCGCTTTTCTGTTATAAATGAGTCAATTAGTGGTAGTCACGGGCTCAAGAGCCCCGCAAGGATGAAAGCTTATCGTCCTTGCGGGGCTCTTTTTTGTTGTCTCGGGAAGGTATGCGACGACTTTTGCTGAGCTTCGTTATCGTCCGATTGCCGCATTTGTTGATTTCGATAGAAAGGAATTGGTCGCACATTTATGTCTCATGGTTTTAATGAAGCGCGCGTGAAGGTTGCGCATCCCTACCTCACAATGATGGGCTTGTATCTGGGCGGTTTTACCGGCATGTTCAGCGAGACGTGCTTGAATATTGCCTTGCCTCAGCTTGGCGTGGCATTTGGCGTCGATACCGCCATCACGCAATGGCTCGTCATTGGATATATGTTGGTAATCGGCCTTGTCATGCCTTTTGCGAGCATTCTTATGAAGTGGTTTTCCGTTCGCAAGCTCACGCTGTTTTCTCTTGGCATGTTTATCGCAGGTTCGCTCGTGAGCGGCTGTGCCCCCACGTTCGAGGTGCTGCTGTTTGGGCGACTGGTGCAAGGCATCGGCACGGGTCTGATTCTTCCCATGATGTTCTCTATGGTGCTTGAGGTGTTTCCTCCTTGCAAAATTGGTGCGGCAATGGGCGTGACAGCGCTCATTATTATGTTTGCTCCTGCCATTGGTCCCACGCTTTCGGGCATTCTTTTGGGTATCTTTTCCTGGCGTGCGATTTTCTTCTCGTTCGTTGTCGTGCTTGCGGTTGGTGTCGCCTTTGCTTTGAAATTCCTTGTGAACCCCTATGAATTGACGCGACCGAGCGTCGATGCTCTATCGTGCGTGCTTTCATGCATCGGCTTCGGTGGACTTGTTCTTGGTGTCGGCCTTGCGAGCTCGTACGGTTGGGCGAGCGCTCAGGTTCTTGCGCCTCTCGCGTGCGGCATTGTGGCGCTCGTATGGTACGCGCGCCGTCAGCTGATGATCGATGTGCCCATTATCAATGTGCGCATCTTTGGCATTCGCGGTTTCGTTTTGGGCGGTGCCGCCATGATGATCAACTTCGGCATCACGCTTTCAGCCATGTTTTTGCTGCCGCAGTTCATTCAGAATGCAATGGGTGTCGCTGTTGCCATGACGGGCATTATCATGCTTCCGGGCGGCATCGTGAACGCCATTGTATCAATGCTTGCTGGTCGCTTGTACGACCGCGTGGGCGCTCGCATTCCCGCGCGTATTGGTTTCGCGCTTTCGATTGCGGGTTCGATTATGTTGCTGCTTGCGATGGGGTCGAGCACGATCGCATACGTGATTGTCGCTCATATCGTGCTCATGATCGGTGTGCCGCTCGCTATGTCTCCGTGCCAGACGAGTGCCTTGAATTCGTTGCCCCCGCAGCTTTCCGCCGATGGCTCCACTGCGTTGAATACGATGCAGCAGGTGCTTGGTGCAATCGCGACCGCAATTGCGACGAGCCTTTTGGGCTTGGGCCAGGCGAGTTATTACGCTGCTGGCGGCACGTCTGCGGCAGAGGCCTTCACGACCGGATCACATTGGGGCTTTGCGTTCACGTTTGTTTTGGCTGTGTGTGGTTTGCTCGTGGCGTTCATGCTGAAGCAACGTGCGGAAAAGACCGACGTTGTTCCAGAGATGGAGCTGCACGAAATGAAAGCGTGTGCGCCTGCGCAGCCTGTCGGTGAGCGATAGCGTCAACGGTTGGACTCAAAAATGCAGAACCGTTGATGTGACATATGACCGCGTCGCGATGCGCGAGAAGGGGCGTCTGATTGAAGGGCGCTCCTTCTTTATCTGGGGTGGTATTTCCTGTCGCTTTTGCTAGTTGTGGCGTTTCACGATTGCAACCATGCCAAGCCCGATCACGGTAACGCCCGCGATAATGAGCATTACCAGCGGAAGGCCGTAGGCATCGCCCGCCATTCCTAAAAGCGGCTCCACAATGCCGCCAACGCAAATAACGACGCCGTACGATATACCCGATGCGGTTCCCAGATGACGGGGCACGTAGCTCATGCCCAAGGCGACGAAAGAAGGGTAGAACAGGTTGGCCGCGCAGGTGAGCACGCACACGAGTACCACGGCCGAGACGAGTGAGCGGTTGAATGCGAACGCGACCAGGCATAAAGCGAGAATTCCGAAACAGAGATAGGCGATCCTGAACACGCCTGCGCGTTCGGTGATGCGGCCCGATATCGCCGTTGCAACGGCTCCCGCAATAGCGAATACCGAAAGCATGAGCGAGCCGAACGTTTCGCCTTGGCCGAGCACGCTCACGAAGAACAGCGGAATAAATGCCATAAGTCCGTATTCGACGATCGATCGGCATGAAAGCACGCCCATTGCGAGGGCGAAATTTCCCCAGCGCTCGGGTTTTGTGTCTTTCTGCGTAGTTGAATTCTTGGCGATTCCCAGCGAAAGGAAGCGCTTATTGAATGCGAGCAGGACAATTGCACAGATGGTCGTGGGGAAGAGGAAAGCGAGCGTTCCGTGCATGCCAAAGGCGGTAAGGAAGACGGCAGCCATAAGCGGTCCTACGAAAAAGCCGATGTTGCCGCCAACGGCGAAAATAGACATGCCGTTTGCTTTGCGCGCGCCCGCGGCGAGGTTTGACAGGCGTCCGCCTTCAGGGTGGAACATTGCCACGCCAATGCCCGATACCATGGCTGAGGCAAGCACCGTCCAATAGGCATCGAAAAAACCGATGCCACACATGCCGAGCCCTGCAAGGAAAACGCCGAGTGCCATGAACCAGGGGCATGCCCTGTGGTCGCCGATGGCGCCGAAGAGCGGCTGGATAACCGCCGATGCGATATTCGCGGCGAATATGAGCCCGGCGACCGCAGTATAGGAATATCCGTCGTACATCACCAAAAACGGAAGCGTTGCCGAAAGCGCGCCTTGGTTGATATCGGCGCAAATGTGCCCGGTCATGCAAAGGTAGTTGACGAGTTTGTCTTCTTTTCGAGTCGCAATCATCGACATGCTTTCATACTTGATGAATTGGGTTGCGCCGGTCGCGGCATAGCGACGCTCGGGCTAATCGACCCAGGCGCGAATGCGATAGTGCACGCCGAGCTCATCGCAGATGGCCTGGCATTTTGCTTCATCCTCGTGCGAAATCGTGGTTTCGACGGTCGTCATGATTACGTTCGGCACGTATTTACGAACTTCGCGCGCGAAATCGAGCATGCCTTGGAATGCGGCGTCGCCGAATTTGCTGCGAACGAGTTCGTGGTATTCGTCAGCGTTGGGCGTATTCAGCGAAATGGAAACGGTATCGACAATACCTTCGAACTCAGGCGCGATATCCCGCCTGTTGATGAGGCTGCCCTGGCCGTTGGTGTTTACGCGAACTGGCATATCGTAGCGGCGTTTCACTTCGGCCGCGACCTGTTTGAGGGTTTCGAACGCGCATGTTGGCTCGCCGAATCCGCAGAAAACGACTTCTTCGTAAGCGCTCATGTCTTGTTTGTCGAAAGCTTCCATGACTTCTTCGAAAGAGGGCTCGTGCTCAAGCCACAGCACGTTGTCGGCCCCTTCGCCGTTTTTGCCGACGCCCGTTGCGGTTTGGCGTATGCAGAACGTGCACGCGCAGCTGCAGCGGTTCGTGAGGTTGACGTAGAGTCCATTGTGGACGGGGTAGACGATTGTTTCGGCTTTGAGCATTCTGAACTTCTTTCAACCTAGTGGGGTTTCTATTGGAGCGACCTGATGGAGATGTGCGCGAGGTTGCCGTTCGCTTCGCGTGGTATGCAGCCGTTTCGGTTCTCGTTTTGGAAGAACGTGGGGGGGATTGACCGTTTC
>NZ_CDRRGL010000115.1:0-5615 GCF_977041755.1 Slackia sp. | reverse complement strand
TATCACACGCGCCTCTACGCCGCCGCGAAGGTTGCCGCCGAACGCCGCGACCTCGATCTTATTCAGCTAAACAGCTTCGGCTGCGGCCTGGACGCGCTCACCACCGACCAGGTGCAAGAGATCCTGGAAAGCGCCGGCAAAATTTACACCGTGCTTAAGATCGACGAGGTCTCCAACCTGGGCGCCGCCCGCATTCGCGTGCGCAGCCTGCTCGCAGCGTTGAAAGACCAGGCCGATGAAGAGGCCGACGCCAAAGCCGCCGCGCAGGAATGCCCCGCGTGCAGCCTCGACGTGAAAGAGCTTCTAGCCGAGGCCGAAACGCGCGTCGCAGCCGCCGAAGCCGCCGGCTCCAGCAAACAGACGGCCGGTTCCGCCGACGCCGCAGCCATTGAGGCCGTAGCCCAGGCCATCGAGCCCCCGGCGACCTTCACGGAAAAAGCCGCGCCCGAAGCTCGCGAGCGCTTCAAACAGCGCGAGGCAACCTCAACCGAGTTCGAACGCGTGCAGTTCACCGAGGAAATGAAGGAAGCGGGCTACACGATTTTGGCCCCGCAGATGGCTCCGTACCACTTCGAGCTGCTCGTGCCCATTTTCAAGCGCTTCGGCTACAACGTCGATTTGCTGCCGAGCGTCGACCACGGCGCTGTGGACGCGGGCCTGAAATACGTGAACAACGACATTTGCTACCCTTCTATCCTGGTCACGGGCCAAATTATGGAAGCCGTTACCTCGGGGCGCTACGACACCGACAAGCTGGCCGTGCTCATTACGCAGACCGGCGGTGGCTGCCGCGCCACCAACTACATCTCGCTCATCCGCAAAGCACTCAAAGCCGCCGGCCTTGGCCATATTCCGGTTATCGCGCTTTCGTTCAAAGACCTGGGCGAGGTGAACCCCGGCTTCAAAATCACGCCGAAGATGCTGCTGCAGGCTGTATACGCGCTGTGCTACGGCGACCTGCTCATGATGACGCTCTACCGCACGCGCCCCTACGAGATTGAGCCAGGCGCGGCCAACCATCTGTTCGACCACTGGATGGCCGAATGCAAGGCGCAGCTGGCGCGCGGCGTGAAGCGTTCGGAATTCAAGCGCACCGTGAAACAGATCGTGGAAGACTTCGACACGCTGCCGCTGCAGGGCGAGGGCACCAAGCCGCGCGTCGGCGTCGTGGGCGAGATTCTGGTGAAGTTCCACCCCACGGCGAACAACCAAATCGTCGACGTGATCGAGCGCGAGGGATGCGAGGCCGTTGTGCCTGGCCTCATCGAGTTTTTCCTGTTCGGCATCGCGGGCGGCATTTTCCAGAAAGACCCGCTGGGCCGTTCCGCCAAGGGCGCGCTTGGCGGCAAAATCGGACTGTCGGCCATCGCGAAGTTCCGCAAACCGGTCAACGACGCGCTCGCAGCATCGACGCGCTTCAACCCGCCGGCGAACATCTATGAGCTGGCCGAATACGCAAGCGAGATTTTGAGCCTGTGCAACTCGATGGGCGAGGGCTGGTTGCTCACCGCCGAAATGGTGGAGCTCATTGTGTCGGGCGCGCCAAACGTAGTGTGCACGCAGCCATTCGCATGCCTGCCGAACCACGTGGTGGGCAAGGCTGTGATCAAAGAGCTGCGCCGCCGCTACCCCGAGAGCAACATCGTGGCCGTCGACTACGACCCGGGCGCGTCTGAGGTCAACCAGCTCAACCGCATCAAGCTCATGATTTCGGTGGCGAAGGCGAACCTCGAGGAAAAGGAAGAGGCCGCCCGCGCCGAGCGCAACGCGAACCTCGCCAAGCCCGCCGACGAAGAAGTAGTCGGCGGACTCGAGGTCGAGGAAGAAAAGCTAGGCTAGGAAGGCGCGAGCGTATTCCACGCCCCGACCTGCTCAATGCTCGTAGCATTGAGCAGGTTTTCTCGGTAGACGCAGCCAACGCGAATGGGTGGCCGAAACATGTTTTCGACCACCCATTCTTTTGCCGACATTGCATTCGCCTCAGAGCCCACGCTCCCGCAGACCCGCTAAACACCACAGCATTTAACGGGTTGCTAGCATGTTAGCTCCATATCTTGCTAGCAAGCACCTTCGACCAGGCGATACCCGATTCCCCATACCGTTTCAATTATGCGAGGGTCGCTCGGGTCGTCTTCGATTTTATTGCGGAGCTTCTTTATGAACACCGTAATGCTTTGCGTTTCACCGACGAATTCGGCGCCCCAAGCGTCTTCGATAAGCTGTTCTTTCGAAAGCACCGTATCGGGTGTACGGGCAAGCGCGAGCAGGATCTTGAACTCTTTCGGCGTGAGTTTGATAGGCGTTCCGTCTTTGGTGACCTGGTGCTTTGCAGTGTCTATCACGAATCGGCCAAGCACAAGCGTTTTCGGCTCCGGCTTAGCGGGCGCAGCATCCATATGGGCGCGACGCAGGTGCGCCTCAATATGCATAAGCAGCTCGCGAGGGTCGAAGGGCTTGGTCATATAATCATCGCCGCCAGCAGCAAACCCTATGCCTTTATCGACGATATCGCCTTTTGCGGAAAGAAAAATCACCGGAGCCGTTACGCCCCGGGTGCGCAATTCGCGACAAGTGGCAAACCCATCCATCCGCGGCATCATGACGTCAAGAATCAAAAGGTCGAACGAACCGTTCTCAAACGCCTCGAGCGCATCAGCGCCATCTTCGACGCAGACGCATTCATGACCCTCGTCCTCAAGCAATCCGCTTATGAGCTTCTGAATGCTCACCTCATCATCAGCAAGCAGAATCTTCATCGAAATCCTCCTCCTCGTCCGGCAGGGGAACATAAGGAATGCGCACGCAGAACGTGCTGCCGACCTTGCGCTGCGATTCGACGGTCGCCACGCCGCCGTGCAATTCTGTCAATTCCTTCACAACGGCAAGGCCCAAACCTGTGCCGCGATAGCGACGATTAGGCGATTGACCAGCTTGTTTATACAACTCGAAAATATCTGAAATATCGCTTTCGTCAATACCCATTCCATCGTCTGCAACCGTGACGCAAATAGTGCCATGCGGGGCAGAAGAACAGGGGAGGGGGACTTCCCAATCGTGACGCGCAGAGTCCAATCCCGCCTTGGAATCGGAACGCACGGTGACATTGCTGCCATCGCCGTACGCAAGCTCGCCTTCGTCCCCTGCGAACGCCCCACCATCGTACGCTCGAGGGTCGAGCGACGCCAAGAACGTCGCGCGAACGTCAACGCGACCACCGCGATGGGTGTACTTGATGGCATTGTCGGCGAGGTTCTCAATCACGCGACGCAGCTTTTCCCAGTCGGCCATAGAGATTGGCACGTTCGCATCGGCCTTTGCGGAAAGCGCGATGTCCTTGTTGGCGGCGATAGGATCGAGCGTCTTCTTGATGAATCCAAGCAGGTCAACAAAGTCGACCGGCTCGACAAGCAGTTCGTTGCGATTGGCTTCAGCCTTCGAAATAGTGAGAATATTGTTCACCAAATTAAGAAGCAGCGTTCCGTTTGCCTCGATATCGGCAATGGATTCGTGCGTTTTTTCATCGAGGTTCGAGTTCTCGAGCAGCAAGCGCGCAAAGGCGAGAATCGACGTAAGCGGCGTGCGCAGCTCGTGGCTCACGATGGCGAAAAACTCGCTTTTATAAGCCGATTCCTCATGCAGTTTATCGACCGCCTTTTTCAACTCACGCTGCTGGTACATGAGCATATCGTTGAGCACACGCGTTTCTTCGGTTTGCTTCTTCACTTCGCTATTCAAGTCGGTGCACAAGCGCTCAAGATGGCGCGCCATAGAGTCGAAATCGCGCGTGAACTCGGATAGCTCGTCTTCGCCTCCGACGCGCGGCGACGTGTCGAGCTTGTAATCGAAATTGCCCGATTCGATATCATGCGCCGCCTGCGAGAGGCTCTCGATGGGGCGCAGCAACAAGCGATTCGCCGCAAGGAAAATGCCAAGGCCAGCAACCGCGACCATGATAAGCACCATAAGAGCCTGCTGCGTGACGGATGTCGCAATGCCTTCTTCGTAGATACTCATAGGCTCGGTAATGGACATAGCGCCGCCAATGTCGCCTACCTTCATGCCCTCTTTCGGGTAGCCATACTGGTCGATTTCTCCAGCTGGCTCACCGTGGCACTCAAGGCACGATTCAGTCACATACAACGGTTCGGAATAGCGGAACACGCGCTGGCCCGTTTCCTCGTCGGTTCGAACACCGCTATACGAAGCGAGGCTCGAATCGGCGCGGAACGCATCGAAGGCCTCCTGTTCAAAGGCGTCGGGCGCATTCGCTTTCTGCCGGGGAGTTTCCCCTGTGAAGCGAATAATGTAGTCGGTGTTGCTTGTGAACAACGTGCTCACAGACTTAGCAGCTACTACGCACACGAGCGTTTTCGTGCGGAAATTGCCATCCTCATCTCGGTTGATGACATCTTGGTTCATGTCGATAAAATCCCACATGGCGCGCATCTCGGAAGCAAGCACCTCGGCCTTTTCACGAGCTTCGTTCTCGGCCTGCGTGCGCTGGAGGCTGTAATTCCACAACGCATCGGCGCCCATGAGCATGACGATAAGAACGATTACGATGATCGCCATTTTGCTGCGTAAGCCGCGACGACGAGATGAACCCCTTGCTTTTTCAGGCACGAGCTTCAAATTCCTCACTATGGTTTGCTTTCCGCTCGTTCGCTCGTTCAATCGGTCGGACATTGATCCCCCTTGCGCCAAACGCGAACCCCCATTCGCCAGCTGGCAAGCATAATCTTCATGCCTAGTATCCCTGAATAATAGAGTGAGTTTGCGATTGATTCGATGTTAATAATTTCTTAAGAATTAGAGCATTTTCTTAATGAAATATTACAGCCAGTTCAATTGAGTTAACCAGGGGTAATGATGAAAATATGAAGCATCCTTTCAAATCTTTAAGGAAAAAGGGGGAAAGATATGAAAGAGCATGCAGAAACCGCCATGCCCGCTCTGTCCCGCAGGGCGTTCGTGGGAACTGCGGCCGTTACCGCTGGTGCAGTTGCTGCAACAAGTCTTGTCGGCTGCGGAAGCACAGGGGGCAAAAAGGCCGACAAACAGGAAGAAGCCGCAACCGATCCATACGAGGGCGCGCAAATTTTCTATTCAACCTGCCCGCCAGAATGCCAGCACCACAACCTGAAGGCATATGTCATCGACGGCAAAATCGCCAAAGTTGAGTCTTCCGAGCTCAATGATTGCGCAGCATGCGCCCGAGGCATCGCTCGCGGATTCATGACGAAAGATCCCAATCGTCTTACCAAGCCTCTGCTCCGCACTGGCGACAAGGGGTCTGGCGAATTCAAAGAAATCGAATGGTCCGAAGCCTTCGATTTGATTCAGGAAAAGTTCCAGGATGCAATCGACACCGACGGCGTTCATTCTATTTGCTATGTAACCGGATCGGGCAACTTCGGTGCAATGCACGGCCCCATCGCGTCGGCGTTCTTCGCTCACCTGGGCGGAGCCTCGACGACCGTTGGCTCGCTGTGCTGCGCTGGAACCAGCGCCGCCGAAGTGCCTATTTACGGACAGCGCTTCCTTGACACGCGCAACCAAATCGAGAAGAGCAATTACGTCATCGCCTGGGGCAACAACCCCGCTATTTCCAAGCA
>NZ_CDRRGL010000114.1:0-5635 GCF_977041755.1 Slackia sp. | reverse complement strand
GGGAGCGTCGGTGTTCAAATATGATCTTCATTTCAATATGAAACACCGCCAGTGAGGCGCATAGAGAGCATCGCGAGCGGTAGCCGAGCGTGCCCCCGAAAGGCCTCTCAGGGCGGGCGGGGAGACGCGAACGATTTGGCGTAGAAAGAGAACGGACGGCCTTTGCGAGCCGTCCGTTTCGTTTCTTTATTCGTACGAAGCGATAATCGCTTCCGCCACGCGAAGGCCATCGACCGCAGCGCTCATAATGCCGCCTGCATAGCCCGCGCCCTCGCCGCATGGGTAAAAGCCGCCCGCGATGGGCTCGCCTTCCGCCGTGCGAGAAGCCGCCGCAACTCCAGCCGACTCGTCGGCGATCTTCAAGCCGCAATCGGTCGTTTGCGAGAACAGCGCCTGGCACGTCGCTTTGTCGCGCACGATGCGAACGGGGCTCGAACTGCGCGTTTCAACGCCCGTAAGCACGGCATTCGGGTCGCTGAAGCCGCGAATACGCCCATTGAACAAGGGAATCGCCGCATGCAGCGAGCGCGCCACGAAGGGCGGCAGCACCTGATTCAAATCGACCCACTCAACACCTCGAGCATACGTAGGTTCGACCTCGAGCCTCGAGCGATGCTCGCTCTGGCTGCGGTTGAACTTCCCTGCCGAAGCCATGAAATCGCCCACGCGCTGAGCCGGCGCCTTGTAGCTTTCGCCGGCCGCTCGATATGCTGCCGTTTCCATGCGACGCTGAAGCTTCACACCTGCCAACACGTCATCGCCACGCAAGTCGCGGTCTTCGACGTTCACGAGCAATGCCGCATTCGCGTTGCGCCCGTTGCGAGCATGGCGGCTCGCGCCGTTCACCACAACGCCACCCAGCTCAGACGCCGAGCACATTACCTCGCCGCCCGGGCACATGCAGAACGTGTACACGCTGCGGTCGTTGCGCAAATGCACCGCCATTTTGTAGTCGGCCGCGCCAAGCGCCGGATGGCCCGCCGCATTGCCGTATTGCGCCTTATCGATGAGCTTCTGGGGATGCTCGATGCGCACACCCACCGCAAACGGCTTGCGCTCCATGAGCAAGCCCGCATTGCGTACGCGATCGAACACGTCACGCGCCGAATGGCCGCACGCGAGAACCACATCGCTTGCCGGCAGAACGAATTTCTCACGCGTTCCGTCTTCTTGGCGCTGGGAGCCCCGCACCGCCACAATGCGGCCGTCCTCGAATTCCATGCCTTCAAAACGCGCACCGAAACGCACCTCACCACCCCAAGCGATAATTTGCTCGCGCATGGTTTTCACGACATTCACGAGTTTGTCGGTACCAATGTGCGGCTTGCCTTCCCAAAGAATCTCTTCAGGGGCGCCCGCCTGCGCGAAAATATGCAGCACGTCGCGGCAACGAGGATTCTTGATGTTCGTGGTGAGCTTGCCGTCGGAAAACGTGCCCGCGCCACCCTCGCCGAACTGCACGTTCGATTCAGGGTTCAAAGCGCCGCCTTCTTTGAAGGAATTGACGGAAGCCATGCGCGCATCGACGTCTTCACCGCGCTCGAGCACGATGGGCGCCGCGCCCGACTTCGCAAGAGCCCACGCCGCGAACAGGCCCGCAGGGCCCATGCCCACCACGATGGGACGAGCGTCACCTCCAAGCCATTCGCCAACGCGATAGCCCTCATAGGGAACATGGCGCTTGACCTGGATTTTCGTTTTTGTTCGCTTGCCTGCCAAGGCTTCTTCGATTTCCTGGTCGGCCACTTCAAAAACAAACGACGCCGTGAAATGGACGTCGTTTTTACGACGCGCATCAACCGAAAGTTTCGAGAACTTCCACGAAGTGATATCTGCATAGCGAATGCCCAACGCATGGGCAAGCTCCGCCTGAGCCATGCCGGCACAGCTTGGAAGCGCCGCGTCGAGCGGCAGGTACACATTGCTTGCTTCGAGCATCGATTACCTTCCTAGATTCAGCTTCGGGCGCCCGTTGGGCCCTTTCCCGCCATTGTTGCCGCCATTGGAACGAGTGGCGCCAGCATTGCTTCGCTGGCCACCCTTGCCGCGCTGGCCACTGTTCTGGCCTTTGCCACGCTGGTCGCGCGCATCGGCGCCTCGACCGCTCGCCTGGCCGCGGGACGCCCCATCGCGCCCCTTTTCGCCGCCGCGCGCGCCGTCGCCGCGTTTGCCGGCAACACGAGAGCCGCCTTTGCCGCACGAGCGCTGGCCGCGACCGCCTTCATGGCCCGAAAGCGTTGAGCGACGAGCGCGTTGCGCCAAACCTTCGACCGAGCCCAGCGAAAGCCCCTCGAAAGAACCCTCGGGGGCATCTTCGACATGGGCCGCGGAAGCGCCCGCAAGCAGGCCGCTCGTCCAAGCCCAATGCAGGTTGTAGCCGCCGCAGCGACCATCAACGTCAAGCGCCTCGCCGCACGCGAAAAGGCCGGCGTGCTCGCGACATTCAAAGGTATGCGCGTCGAAGCATTCCGTCGCGAAACCGCCGCGCGTGACCTGCGCCTGCTTCGGGTCGGCAATGCCGCGCACGGAAAGCCCGAACGACTCAGAAACCATGGCCAAAACCACAGCCTCCTGCTCGGCGATAATAGGCTCGTCGGGATTCAAGCCGCCCGCAACCACCACGGCGCGCGCCACGCGAGAGGGCAAAAGGCCGCTCATCACTTCGGCAGCGGTACGGCTCGGATGCGCCATGGACTGCTCCCAAATGAAATCGACCTTGTCTTGCGGCTCCATATCGGGCAGAAGGTCGAGAAATACCATTTGACCGGGCTCGACATAACGAGACATATCGAACACGGCAATGCCGGAGATGCCCCAATCGCGGAACAGCACTTCGCCGCGCTCTTCGGGGCCCTGATAGCTCGCCTCGAATTCAGGGTCGACCACATCGAGCCAGGCGTCGCGCAAATCTTCGGGCTCTTCATCGAGATACACGCGCGCGCGAACGCGAATGCCGGAAAGCGCCTTGATGTTCGTCGTGTCGGTCTTCAGCGCCGCAAGCACAGGCGTGCATGCGTGGAACGCAATATCGCTCGGCAGAAGCGCGCGCGAGGGATTGCCGCCCACAGCGCACACAACCGCATCAAAGCCCTCAACGGCATCGTCGGCAAAAGCAACCGCCCAACCGCCGCGCGAAAGAGGCGCTACCGCGCGAACCTCGCGATCACAATGCTCGACAACGCCAGCTTCCTTCATGCCCAAACGCAGCATATCAAGAACCGTCGCGGCCTTGTTGCTGTAAGGGTAAATGCGGCCTTCGTCTTCCTCGAACGCGAGCACGCCCAAATCTTCGAAGAAAGCCATAACCGATTCGGGCGGCAACACATTCATTGCTTCCTGCACGAATTCGGGATCGTTGTAATCGGAGCTCATGATGTCAGTGTTGCTCATGTTGCAACGGCCGTTGCCTGTCACGAGCAGCTTCTTGCCAACGCGATCGGCTCGTTCATACACATGGGCTTCAGCCCCTTCTCGAGCCGCCGCGATAGCGCACGCCATGCCCGCCGCGCCACCGCCGATAATTGCCACCTTTGGCATACGCTAACCTCGCTTCACGGCATAGGGGCGCGCATCGACGATCTCGCGCGCCTTGATTGATTCGGGAGAGCCGACCTTTGGGCCATGCGCGATGAAGAACTTGCACGTCAGGCAGAATTCCTTCACCACGACTTCGCGATCGACATCGGGATTTTCGAGCATATCGAGCCCCCACGCGGTTTCATGGGTGGGACGATCGCACACCGCGAACTTGCAGTCGCCCGGACAACGCTCGCCTGGGATATTATGCGGGCAGCGGCTTGCCATTTCCTCGTCGCAACCGCGCGTTTCCCAACAATGCAACGCCATTTCGGCCCCCTTCTTCAAGCCGGCGGCACACGCCACCACGTCTTCTGCAGCCATTTTCCCAGATGCCGCCCGCGCAGATGCCCACAAGCCCCCTAAAAACAGCGGAAGGCCACCATACGGTGACCTTATCTTCTTACAAAGCGGCACATTCCCAATAAATGTCAGCGAGAACGGCCCTGGCGAGTCGGATTGGCTTGAAAAAGGAGCGACGCGTACTTCGGTACGCGAGCGACGATTGAAAGTCAAGCCGGCCGTCAGGGCCGTTTGCAGCGTCGGCGACTTTCGCCGTTCGACAGAACGGCGAAACCAAACTAGGCAGACACGACCTTGGTGATGCCCGGGATGTGCTCTTTCAGAATGCGCTCAACGCCATTGGCGAGCGTCATCTGACTCATGGGGCAACCGTTGCATGCGCCATGCAGCTGAACGGTGACAACGCCCTCTTCGTCAACGTCGACCAGCTGAACGTCGCCGCCGTCGGCCTGAAGCGCCGGGCGAATAAGATCGAGCACGCGGCTGACTTGGTCTTTATCGATAGCCATAGTAAGCTCCTCACATCGAATGTTCTTGTCTGCGCCATTGTATCGTAAGACGTCAAGGGCCTTGCGACGAAACCTCTTTTCGTTCGCTTTTCTTCCCGTGGCGCCATGGACGCTCGGCCCGCTAAAGCTCTTTCACCCAAAGGCCATGAAGGTTGCAATGCTCGTAGACTTTGACAGGCGCATCCCCTTCGGCAAGCGCAAACGTTGCCACAGGCTTATCGGCCGGCGTGAGAGGCGCGACCTGGTACCCTTTTTCGGTCACAAGCACAATGAGCTGAATGTAATGGGCATCCATCATCGGGTGCTCGACTTCGCCCACCTGCACCTTGACGGTCGATCCATCGATCGCGACGGCAGGCACGTGCTTCTCGAATGCGCCGTCGACAGCGCCTGCAACGAGCTCTTCCATCGGCTCGCCGCAGCACACCAGGGGCACGCCGGAATCGACGACCTTAATCGCGATGTTTCCGCAGTGAGCGCATTTGTACAGTTTGATGTCCATGACTCCCCCTTTTCCCGTAAACGGATTCCGCGTCGCGCTACCGCAAAGGCAGCTTCAACACCTCCATTATGCATCCTTGGGGCATGGCTGGAGCAAACCGTTGCCAACCTGGTTTCGCACCGCTGTTTTTTGACGCCTTGTCGTAGCCGAAAACAGGAAACGTCCTAAGACTGGCTTATCTTAGAATCAGGAAGGCCCATCTGGGGTTTCTTCGTTTTCCACGCATATATAAGAAAAACAACGCCCGCAACCATAAGCGGAATGGAAAGCGCTTGCCCCATAGTGAACCATTGGGTTCCCAAAAGATAGCCAATTTGGGCATCGGGCTGGCGAATGAACTCGATCGTGAAGCGGAACAAGCCATAGAACAGTAAAAACGTTCCGAAGAAGGTTCCACGCGGACGCGCCGGAGTTTTACGCGAGAGCGCGAACAGAATAATAAAGAGCACTACGCCCTCAAGCAGTGCTTCGTACAACTGCGAGGGATGGCGCGGCATCGTGCCCGCAGCGCCTCCAAACACCACGCCCCATGGCATATCGGTGGGAGCGCCCCACAGCTCACCGTTGATGAAGTTCGCGCAGCGGCCGAAGAACAGGCCGATAGGCACGCCGACAACACCCATATCGGCCAACGTGAGAAACGGGATCTTCGTGATTTTCGCCGCGATAACGCCGCCAATGATCACGCCCACAAGCCCCCCGTGGAAACTCATGCCGCCCTCGTTGAACGCAAGAATTTTCTCGG
>NZ_CDRRGL010000113.1:4969-5697 GCF_977041755.1 Slackia sp. | reverse complement strand
TGACTTGGCCAGTGGCAAGGCGAAGAATAAATGGCTGTATTGGCCCGTCGTGCGTGGCTGCCGCGCGTTTGTGGAAAGCTTGATTTTGGGCTATAAGGCGCTCGAAATTGCCGCGATGCATGCGTATGGCGACGAGGAGGAATTCCCGGAGAAGGCTAAAGAGGCGAACGCGAACGGGGCCGTTTCGAAGAAAGGCGCTTCGACCGAGAACGCTTCTTTCGCCGAGCCCGTTGAGAGGCATCCGCGCCTTTGCGAAAACTCCGATGAAGAAAAGCGTGTGAGCCATGAAGAGCAGGGCGCCCTCGACGCAGTCGATTCTCGCGCTTGCGAAAGCTTGGGTGAAGATAAAACCGAGGATTCTGCAAGGAAGTCCACGACAGAACCTCCTGTGGTTTTGGCCGGCGAAAAAGCAGCGGACGACGCCAGCGGCTTCTCGTGGAAAAATGATTTCGGCAATCCCGGTGAAGCGATTGACGCCTTGGGCGCGCAGCGTTCCTTGGATATCGTTGTCGAGTCCAACGCCGCCGAGTCCAGCGCCGCCGAGACTAACGTGACCGAACCCGGCGCGGTTGAGCTCGATTCAGTCGAGCCCAGCGCGGCCGAGGCTCGTGACGGGGACGAAGGCGGTTTTGGCAAGCGCGAAATGGCTATCTCGATGGCGCTTGGCCTGCTTTTGGGCGTCGGCTTGTTCATCATCGCGCCTGCGTTCATCGCGAACGTGCTCGTTG
>NZ_CDRRGL010000113.1:0-4959 GCF_977041755.1 Slackia sp. | reverse complement strand
AAACGCTTCTTTGGAACGTCGTTGACGGCATTGTGCGCATCGTTGTTTTCGTGTTCTACATCTGGCTTATTGGCCGCATGCAAGACATCAAGCGCATGTTCAGCTATCACGGTGCCGAGCATAAAACCATTCATTGCTACGAGCATGGTTTGCCGCTCACGCCCGAAAATGCGCGCAGCTTCCCGCGTTTGCACGTGCGCTGTGGCACGGCGTTTCTGATTATGGTCATGATAATCGCGATTTTCGTATACACCATTACGCCGCTCAATGGCCTCATCGCCGCATGGGGCGTGCCCGATGGCCCCGCAAAGTTGGCGCTCGTCATTGTGGCGCGCATTCTGCTCATGCCCGTAATTGCCGGCATCAGCTACGAAATCACGGTGAAGTGGGCGGGCAGCCATCCTGAAAACCCGCTGGTGAAAGTGGTGCTGTGGCCGGGCATGCAAATGCAGCGACTTACGACCAATGAGCCCGACGATGAAATGCTCGAATGCGCTATTGCTGCTATGCAACGAGTGCTCGAGCGAGAAGAGCGCGAGGAAGCGGCCCAGGCTTAGGCGTTTTTGGAAAACCGCAGGCGGCGAGGCCAGGGTGGTCGGCTGGCCTTTGACAAAAGGCATTGGTCGGACGCATGAAGCCTGGCACGGGCGTGCGTTTTGCCCAGGCCGCTTTTGCGCTTTTGCTGCGCCGTTCGCGCGGGCCGAGTTGGGCGGTATAATTGCGCCCATGAATACTTCAACTGGAAAACTTGTTTTATGCCCCACGCCCATCGGCAACTTGGGCGATATCACGTTGCGCACGCTCGATGAGCTGCGCGTGGCCGATGTGGTATGTGCGGAAGACACGCGCGTCACAGGAAAGCTGCTCGCGCACTTCGATATTGAAAAGCGACTCGAACGGCTCGATGAAGCGACCATTTCCAAGCAAGCTGATCGCATTATCCAGCGCGTTTTGGCTGGCGAGCGCATCGCATTTTGCAGCGATGCCGGCATGCCGGGCGTGTCTGATCCGGGGTCTCGTCTTGTTGCGTCGGCGCAGGCCGCGGGCGCGCTTTACGAGGTGCTGCCGGGCGCATCGGCCGCTGCGACGGCTTATGTCGCCAGCGGTTTTTCCGACCCGCGCTACTATTTCGGCGGGTTTTTCCCGCGCAAGGCCGGCGAGCGCAAGGCGGTGCTCGAAGCTCTTTCGGGCCTCGATGCCTCGCTCGTGTTCTATGAAAGCCCGCGCCGCATAGCCGATGCGCTTGCGGTTGTCGCGGAGGTGTTCCCCGCGCGAGAGGTTGCGGTGTGCCGCGAGCTCACGAAGCGCCATGAAGAAGTCTTTCGCGCTATGGCTCCCATTGCCGCGGAAGAATTTGCCCGCCGCGATGCGGAAGAGGGCGTGAAGGGCGAAATCGCGTTGGTTATTTGCCCCCCAACGGCTGCCGAAGTCGAGGGCAACGCCGCCGTTCAGGCTGCTTCTGCCGCCGAACGCGCGTCTGAGCTTCTTGCCTCTGGTGAAATGTCGCATAAAGATATTGTTGCTGCCCTGCGCCGCGAATTCGGCATTTCGCGTAACGAGGCGTATGCGCTCGTGCACGAACGCTAGGAAGCTTGGCGGGGGGTGTCGCGAATCCGCGCGTTCACCTAATGACGAAAAAGCCCTGTTGCGGCGGCTCCCATGCTATGGTCTGTAATCGTTTCGAAAGGACGATCAATGAACGATTTCGTGTTCTATTCTCCGACGGAATTCATTTTCGGCAAAGGCGTTACCGACCAGGTAGGCGAGCATATTGCCAAGCGCGGCTATAAACGCGCGCTGCTCGTTTACGGCAAGGGCTCCGTGGTGCGCACGGGAACGCTCGAGCGCGTGAAGAAATCGCTGGCTGCGTCGGGCGTCGAGGCCGTTGAGCTTGCGGGCGTGCGCCCGAACCCCGAAGTGGGGTTGGTGCGCGAGGGCATCGAACTTGCGCGCAAAGAAAACGTCGACGTTATTTTCCCTGTTGGCGGCGGCAGCGCGATTGACTGCGCCAAAGCGATTGCATTTGGCGTGCCCTACGAAGGCGACGTGTGGGACTTCTTCAGCAAAAAGGCGACGATTGCGGAATGTTTGCCTATCGCCTGCGTTCTCACTATTCCTGCGGCTGGTTCCGAAGGGTCGAGCTCGTGTGTTATTTCCAACGATGAACTGGGACTGAAGCGCGGTACGAATTCGAACTTGTTCCGTCCGAAGGTGGCGTTCCTCGACCCTGAGCTCACGTTCACGCTGCCGCCGTATCAAACGGCCGCTGGCGTGACCGACATGATCGCGCATGTGTGCGAGCGCTATTTCAGCGGCACGGGTTCGTCGAGCCTTACCGACAACATCGCCACGGGCATTATTCGCTCCCTTATCGACGAGGCTCCCGTGGCTCTTGCCGAGCCCGAGAACTACGAGGCCCGCGCGAACATTATGTGGGCAGGAACGCTCGCCCATAACGACATCGCGGGATGCGGTCTCTCGGCGACGCCGACGAGCCGCGCTGGCGGCTGGGAAAGCCATGCGCTCGAGCATGAACTTTCTGCGTTTGACACTTCCATCACGCACGGCGCCGGCTTGGCGGTGGTCATGCCTGCGTGGATGCGCTATGTATGGCGCGAAAACCCGGCTCGCTTCCTGAAGTTCGCGCTGCAGGTGTTCGACATCGAGCCTATCGACGAAACCGATGAGGCAATTGAAGATGCCGTGACGGCCGCAATCGATGAGCTGCAGGCGTTTTTTGTTGATCTGGGCATGCCGCGTACGCTCGGCGAGTTCGGCATTGCCCCCGAAGATGTGGACAAACTGCTTCCGACGCTCAAGGCCAACAAGGGCGAAGTGTTCGGTGGCTTTAAGAAGCTTGCGCTGGAAGACGCGAAGGCGATTTATCTTTCAGCGTTCTAGAGGATAAAAATCGTACAGAAGTTCGAAACCGCCCGCCTATGCAGTACAATAGGCGGGCGGTGCTTCACTTGCCGGGCGGCGCCTCTGGAAGGAGGTGGTCCCGATGGATACTCAAACGGTTATCGCCATTTGCGCAGTAATGTCAGTTGTTATCGGAGTCGTCGACCTCGTCACCCGCGACAAGTGATCTTCATTGGAAAGGAATAAGCCGGGTGCCTACCAAAGCTAACCCGGCTTAGAACTCAAACGATGTCGCCCGGCTTCGCGGGGCACCGTGCTTGCATCTTAGCATGATTCTTGTTTCGAAGGAATGTTCGCTGTGCCTTCTGTACGAAAAACCATGCTGCACGCCGCGGGGTTCGACGTCGAAGTCACGCGCAAGCAGCAGAAGCATATGTATGTGCGCCTCAAGCCTCGTGCTGGAGGTGCCGATGCGACGGGCGGCTCGTCTGCTGCTCGCTTCCGCGTATGCGTGAGCGCGCCGCTGCGGTATTCCGACGCTCGAATCGCGTGCTTTATCGAAGAGCGCGCATCGTGGATTCGCGAGCATGCGGCAAAAATGCAGGCGAGGGAACGCGATAGCGAAATCAACGGAACATCGTCTTCGCCAACGCAGGAAGAGCTTGCCCAGTGGCGTGCCGTGGTGGCTGCGTTCGTGCCGGCGCTCATAGAGAAATGGGCGCCGATCATTGGCGTTTCACCTGGTAAATTAGCATATCGAAATATGGTGAGCCGTTGGGGCAGCTGCAATGTGAAAACGGGGCGCATCTGCATAAACGTGCAGCTTGCCGCCCAGCCTCCCGAGTGCTTGGAATACGTGGTGGTACATGAGCTGTGCCACTTGCGGGAAGCGAACCACGGCCCGCGTTTCCACGCGCTGCTTGACGCGTATTTGCCTCATTGGCGCGATGCCGAGCGAAAGCTGCGCGGTGCGATCAGGCGATAGGGAAGGCACCTTGCACGAAAACGCGCGAAGTGCGTAGCCTAAATTCGAAAGCGCGGCAGCATCGACGTTTTGCGAATGAGCGACCAGGCATTATGCAAGTGACATAGCGGCAATTGCCTTCAAGGGTACGCACTTCGTGCGTTTTCGTGCGCAAGAGGTTTTCGCGCGGACCTAACGAAAGCTGCGTGGCGCGATTTAGCGATAGGGCGTCAGGTCGAGAGGCTGTGCGAATCCATACGTGCAGGCAATATTGCTTACCCTCTTTTCCTTCGGCGCCTATGACACGTTGTCATAGGCGCCATTGTTTTATGGCATACTTTGCCAAGAATGAATCCACGAAATGAAAGGGGTGCGCATGCTGAGTTCATTGACGATTGCGTACCTCTTTTTGGGCGGAACGGGCGCAGGCGCCGTGCTCGTTGCGTGTCTGCTCGATATGCTGTGGGCCCATGAGCCTTTCGGTGCCGCTGCGCCATGCTCCCTCTGTGCTTCTTCGTTGCAACATCGTGCGATTGCTTTCACTTGCGCCGCCGGAACGTTCTGTTTGATTGCGGGGGCTTTGTGCCTGCTCTTCGATTTGGGCCGCCTGGACCGTGCGGTCTTTCTTGTTCAGAACCCCTCGTTCACCTATCTTACGTTTGGCACCGTCGCGCTCGGCTCGCTCATTGTATGTGCGGCGTTTCTTACGATGGTCCGTTTCGTGTACTTGCCTATTATTCCGGGCATTTTGGTGGCCGTGATCGAGGGTCTTGCATGCGTTTTATCGCTGGGCGTTATGCTCTATACGGGGCTGCTGCTGGAAAGCCTTGGCAGCATAAGCGCATGGAACACGCCGCTCGTGCCTGTTTTGTTTTTGCTCTCGTCGGCATCGTGCGGCATTGCGGTGGCGCTCATCTGCGCGTTCTTCGACGGCCATGCCGTGAATGGGTTTGCTGTTCCGCGAATTATGATTATTGCGGATGCTGCTCTTGTGCTGGGCGAATTCGTCGCGACAGTGCTCTACGGGCTCTTTCCGCCCGCCAGCGCGTCATTTGCTGGCTTGGCGACGGGCGACGCGCTTGCGCTCTTGCTCTGGTGGCTGGGCTTCGTCTTCTGCGGAATTGCTGCGCCTT
>NZ_CDRRGL010000112.1:0-5784 GCF_977041755.1 Slackia sp. | reverse complement strand
GCCGCCCTCTCAAGGCGGAGATCGGGGGTTCGAATCCCCTCCAGGCTACCATCGAATACTGCAGGTCAGGCGATTGCCTGACCTGTTTTTAGTTGAAAGCCCGTTCTGACGAACGGGCTTTTGTTTGAAGCGACCTGATGCCGCGTAGCAGGGAGCGCTGCGTTTCGCTCGGTTTAAGAGAGGCCATTGGCCCACTCGCTTTGCCCGTAAGTAAATCCGTCCTTCTGGACTGGCTCGTTTCCGTTGTTCGATGAATGCTTCCATTTTCATCCCTCCTGTCATAAAGCGCTGTAATGGGGCCTCATTGCAGCCTTATTTTGGGAAAGAATTGCCGGTTTTGACGCTGCGTAAAAAACACTCGTTCTTAAAAGGCCAGGTCAAACGAATTCAGGTGCGCTTTACGTATCTCAAGAGCCTCCTCTGGGGCGTTCCGTTGCGACGCTGGGAGGCCCCATTGTGGCGTATTTTGACAATATGAGCCGCAATCACTGCAATGAGGCCCCATTGCGCGGTTTTCTGCCATCAGTAAGGTTTCCGATTGTTGCCCGACGCAATCCGCCTATGGGCCTTGTCGGTGGGCATTCGGCGCGTCGCCCGCTGCTCGATCGGTTCGATGGCCCTTCCGTTCGATTGGACCGCGTTCGCACATTCCCGCCGTCTTCGTTATTGCTCGCGCGGGCCGATGTCGCTCTGGACCCCAGCGCCATCGAATGTTGGCCCTTATCGTACGGGGCACTCTGGTCGTATTCGCTTTGAAGCGAAGCAAGTAAAGCCCTCGTCAAGGTAAAAAATGCAGCTGGGTAATGTGTTGGACATTCCTTTTGCTTTATTGCGCTATGTTGGTTCCTAAATAGAGCCAGTGGGCTTTCGATGTCGAATCGAGCGAATGCGAGGGGAGAAATGGAAGCGCAATCCAAATATGCCGTGAGCGAAGAAGATATGAAGCGCATCGAGGAACTTCTCGGGCAAACCTATTACGCCAAGCGTTTGCAGGAAGTGATCGAAGGCCAGGCTAAGGCTCGCGAACTCATAGATGCTCGCGGCGTCGATTCGTATTTCGAGTGATGCGATATGGTCGAGTATTTCATGTGGGCGAATCCGAAGAAGAAGGAATGGATCGAGGCTGACGTCTTTAGCGAGTTCGGGTTCATGCCCAGTACCGCCAGCGAGCTTGGCAACCGCTACACCGACGCCGCCTGCACGCTTATGGCGGGGCCGTGGCGCGGAGACCCCGTTTTGTTTATCGGCGATTACTTCAACCCAGAGAAGGAAAGCCCAGTTGGGAAGCTTTTCGGCGGGTATCCCTATGAAACCGTCCTTGATTCGTTCGTTGACGTTTCGGGTCTTTTCTCTGATTCGAGGGGATTAATGCGTGCCGTGTATGGCGATGCCCCAGATTCTGATGAGGTTCCATACGATGGACTTTTCGAGCTTGATGTTCGCCATTATCGCTATGCCGTGAACAAAACCCGCGGTGAGTACGTCGATCGCGATCGAGCGCCGGTCGATTCGGTGTTTTTCTTCGGCGGCAACTATTCGTGGTCTAGATTCGATCCCATTCCTTGGCTGCTTTCGCCATGTAGCGACCCTAAGGATGAATGGGGCGGCCGGTGGTGCTGCGATGAAGTCGATATGTCCGACGAGGCCCCCGAAGGCGGTTATAAGGATGTTACGGCGGCCTTCTGCAGCCAGTGGGGCTTCGTGTCTGCTTCCGATGAAGAGATGGAACGGCTCGTTGCCTCCGAAGCATTTGCGCGCGAGCTTGCGGCTCGAGGCATAACCGCAGCCCCCGATGGCGATATCAAGCTGCATGGCGCTGTTGACGTGATTCTTGAGCTCTTGGCCGAGCCTTAGCTGTTCAAGGCGTTCCTAGTCCGTCCAGGAACTGTTCGGGAGGGACGTTCGGTGGGAACTCGAAGGAGCGCTTGGGGCCGCTGGTGGCTCTAAAGGCTTAAAACGGAGGCGACGATTTCGTCGCGCGCTTCATCGGTGGGGGAGATGCGCTTGGAGCTGCCCCAGGCGGCCGCAAAGCGCATCTCGGCTAGGTGGGGCAAGTCGAACATGTCTCGCGCGACAAGCAGGGCGCATTCGTAGCGCTCTTCAGGGCCGCGCTTCAGCAACTCCATGGCGCTCGTGAGGCCTTCGTTGCGCAAGAGCTCGAGGCGTCCCAGCTCGTCGACGATAAGCATGCGCTTTGCCGGATCGGCATGGACGCATGTGCATTCTGGCATATCGGCTGCTTGAGGCTCCTTTGCGGCTTCGATGAGCGTATCGAAGTGCGCATTCACTTTCCGGATCGCTTCATCGGAAATGTGCCAGCGAAGCATCGCCTTGGCGGATTGCGCATTGGCGTCAAACGCGCCCTCGGCGCGGGCCAAATCGTCGCGTCGTGCGAAATGCACCACCTCATGCGTTGGCAGAAGCTCGTTGTTGATGCCGAGCTTATCGAAGCCACCCGCTTCGTCTTCGCGCCATACGCCAGGCGCAATTACGCCGTCGCATACGGCCCCGCGCGCTTCGAGATCGCCTACGAGCGCCTGCAGCCAGCGAGTTTTTCCGATTTGCACATCGCCTGTAAGAATGTAAAGCACGGTGACCTTTCTTTTGGTGGAACGCGTCCCTGATTGCGACGCGTTTGCTCGCGTCTTTCTTGGCTAGCAAGTGATTGTTCGGAATATACCCAGTTCGCAGGCGGTTTCTCTGCAGTCTCTTCAGGTTCAACCGAGCCATGGCTCGCGCACTCTTCGAATGCCGGCACCCCTTGTTTTGGGGCTATTTTGGATGCGGCCGGCGTTCCCATCAGCCGCTGACAGAAAAATCGCGCCGCGTTTATGCGGCGCGATCGCTAGCATACGATGATTTCCGGCTCGCTGCCGTGGAACTTGTTCGGAATGGGAGCGTTGCATTCGTACGCGATGCCCATGGCCGGGCCGACGTGCACGCCGATAACCGGACTCGCTGGCACAACACGGGGCATGAACCCGATGAGCGGCGCCACCTTCTCTTCGGCCCATTGCGCAGCCGGCGCTTTGCTGCCGATGTAGTGGACGACGAGATTCTTAAGGCCGCTCGGTGCCGTATCTTCGCCGAGCACCTGGAGCATTTTCGCAAGAGCTTTTTTCTGCGTGCGGCACTTCGAGAAGGTGCTCGCTTCGCCGTCGTTTACGGTGAGCACGGGCGTGAGGCTGATCATGTTACCAATGAGCGCGGCGGCTTTTCCGATGCGGCCGCCCTTCTGCAGGAACAGCAGCGATTCGGGAGCAAACACGAATCGCGTGGAATGCAGGCTTGCGTTCGCCGCCTGAATGCAGTCGTCAAGGCCGGCGCCCGTTTTGGCGGCTTTCGCGGCGGCGATAACGGGCCAGCCCATCTCCATGCAATTGGTCATGCTGTCAATGGCGGCGAAACGGAAGTTGGGGAGGTCGTTTTTGACCTCTTTGGCCGTGTGGACGAAGCTTTCGAACGTGCCCGACATTTTGCTGCTGATGAAAATTCCGAGCACTTCGTCGCCCGTTTTCGCGATGCTTTCGACAACTTCGCGAACCTTGCCCAAGGGCGGCTGGCTCGAGGTGGGAATGTTGTCAGCCATTTCGTAGATATCTTTATAGAAGGCATCGAGGTCGGTTTCCGATTCGACGAGCTCTTCGCCATTCCTATTGATGATGAGCGAGGTGACTTCGATGCCGAGCTCGGCGCGAATATCCTGGGGAATGGACGAGGTTGAGTCGGTGATAATTCGAACCAATTTGTGACCTCCAAGTGCTCGTTGTCGCGGCGAAAGGGTTTTTGCGGAAGGCCCGATGCGGCTTCTGCTTTGGCCCAATCGGGCCCGTTCTCGAATGATGCTGCGAACAGGCCGGTGTGGCGCGGTGCTAGAAAGTATTTGCTTCAGCTACGATTTCGCGAAGCTGTTCTTTTCCCACGATTCTAGCATTCCTGCTGCAAAGAAACGCGCAATGCGGAAGGGTTAAAGAAGATTCTGCGAACCGCCAAGCTTTGTCTAAGGCGCCGTCGCGGCGGTTGCGCCTTAGACTCCCAAATAGCGTCCCGTGATGCTTTCTCGGTTTGCGGCGATTTCCTCGGGCGTGCCACATGCCACGATGCGTCCGCCCGCTTTGCCGCCCTGTGGACCCATGTCAATTACGTAATCGGCGTTCGCGATGAAATCGAGATCGTGCTCAACCACCACCACGGTAGCGCCCTGCTCAACGAGGCGTTGGAACACGCCGAGGAGCGTTTCCACGTCGCGTGGGTGCAAGCCGATGGTGGGCTCGTCGAACACGAACACGGCATCGGCTTGTCCGCGGCCCATCTCGCTTGCAAGTTTCAGGCGCTGTGCCTCGCCACCCGAAAGCGCGGGCGTGGCTTCGCCGAGCGTGAGATATCCCAGGCCCAGGTCATGCAGGGTTTGCAGCTTTTCGTGCGCCTTCTTGACGTCGGCTACATGCGGAAGGGCCTCGTCAACGGAAAGCGCGAGCAGGTGCGGCAAGCTGAGCGCCTGGTTATCGGGCGCGCCTTTTTCGGACCGGCGAATTTTCTCGGCAGCGGTTCCGTAGCGCGACCCTCGGCAATCGGGGCAAGCGATGTCGACGTCGGGCAGGAATTGCACGTCGAGCGAGATTTGCCCCGTGCCGTCGCAGGTAGCGCAGCGTAGGCTTCCCGTGTTGTACGAGAAATCGCCCATCTTCAGCCCTGCCGCTTTCGCGAAATCGGTGCGCGCGTATGCGCGGCGCATATCGTCGAGCGCACCGCAATACGTGGCGACCGTCGAGCGCACGTTGATGCCGATGGGGGTGGCGTCGATGAGGTTCGCACGGCGAATGCCCTCGGCCTCAATCGCGGTGACGTGCTCGGGAAGCGCTTCGCCTGTCGCCGTTGCGGCAAGCGCGGGAATAAGCGTTTCGAGCACGAGCGTCGTTTTGCCTGAGCCCGATACGCCCGTTACGGCGATGAGCCGGCCTTTGGGAATGTCGATCGCGAAGGGCTTCACGGTGTGAAGCCCGCTTGACTCAAGATGGATGCGTCCCAGGTCAAACATCTGTTCCGCAGGTGTTTTCGGCCGCGCTGCAACGCGCGCGGCTCCCGAAAGATAGGGGCCGATAATTGACTCGGAATCGTTTGCAACTTCTTCAACCGAGCCTTGCGCTACCAAGGCGCCGCCGCGGGCGCCTGCTTCGGGGCCCATTTCGACAAGATGGTCGGCCGCGCGAAGGATGCGCGTGTCGTGATCGACCATCACTACCGAGTTGCCGTCGGCGATCAGGTCGCGCATGACGCCTAAAAGTCCGTCGATGTTGGCGGGGTGCAAACCGATAGAAGGCTCGTCCATCACGTACAGCACGCCTGTGGTGCGATTTCGCACCGAGCGCGCGAGTTGCACGCGCTGGCGCTCGCCGGTGGAAAGGGTCGCGCCTGCTCGGTCGAGCGACAAATAACCCAAGCCCAGCTCGAGCAGGCGACGAGCCGTGCTTTCGAACGACTCGCAAATCGATTTCGCCATGGGGCGCATCTCATCGGGAAGGCTTGCGGGCACGCTCGCTACCCACGTCACCGCTTCATCGAGCGTCATTTCCGTCGCCTGCGCCAGATTGATGCCGCGAACGATTGGCTCGCGCGCGGCCGCGGACAGGTGCGTGCCGCCGCAGTCGGGGCAGGGGCCTTCCGTCAAGTATTTCGCTACGCGGCGCAGGCCCTTCTCGTCTTTCGCCTTGGCGAGGGAGTTTTCCACGGTGCGCACGGCATTGTAGTAGGTGAAGTCGAGTTCGGCGAAGTTCTCGCCCTTCT
>NZ_CDRRGL010000111.1:0-5821 GCF_977041755.1 Slackia sp. | reverse complement strand
CGAAATGCCGCCCGCATCGTTACCGGCCATGGCGCTTACGACGCCAGGACCCATAGCTGCAAGCACGAGCAGGAAGAACGGCTTCTTCTTTTCGTCGGCCGATTCCTCTGCGACAGCAGAATCGGAAGGGGTTTCCACAAGTTCGGGCTTTCCCGCCTTGCGCGCGGCATATTCAGCCTCGCGGCGTTCTTGCATGACCTCGTCATACGTTGCATCGCGACGCGCGGCGGCCATTTACAGCACCCCCGCGATTTCGAGCACGATGAGCGTATACACGGCAAGAGCCGCCGCGCCGCCGATAACGCCGGCAACCACCGTAAGGGCGCGTGACGTACTCTTTTCGCTCTCGGTGCTTTCCTCCATGACTTCCATGGCGTCGTCGACGGTAACCAAGCCAAGCATGCGTCCCGATTCGTCAACGACAGGCAACGCGACCATATCATATTTCGAGATATCGGCAGCAACCTCTTCTTCATCCTCATCGGGCGGCACAGAGATGATCTCGGTGTACATGATGTCTTTGAGCTGTGATTCGCGATGCGCCAACACCAGCGTGCGCATCGACAGCACTCCGACAAGCTTCTCGGAATCTTCCTCAAGCACATACACGAAGTGGACGGTCGGGAAGTCTTCATCAAGGGCGCGCAGCACTTCAACCGTGTCAAGCACAGTGTCGGTTTCCTTCATGGCGACAAACTGGGTGGTCATCATGCCGCCGGCAGTGTCGTCCTTATAGCCGAGCAGGGAACGAATCTCGGCCGCATCCTCAACGCCCATCAGGCGAAGCAGCGTTTCAGCCTTTTCATAAGGAAGGTCACGAATAATATCGGCTGCATCGTCAGGGTCCATTTGACCCAAAAGGCCGGAAGCCTCACGGTCGCCCAAATCGTCGAGCGTTTCAGCCTGGTATTCATCTTCCAACTCGGCGATAACCTCGGCCGAACGCGCATCGTCAAGGTGCTTGAACACCTCGGCGCGCTGCTTGGGATCGAGCTGCTCCAGAATGTCTGCGACGTCGGCAGGGTGCATCTCGTTCAAGCGGCGGTGCGTCACGGAAAGCTGCACCTTGGACAAGTCGCGATCGAGCAGGTCCATATAGTTCCAGGCAATAATCTTTTCGTCGATTTTCTTGCCGAAGAGCTTCGCCGTGCTCACAACGGCTTTCTCAAGAAGCGGATGAAGGCCGCGCAGAATACCGCGCACGCCAACTTCGGCGCCCAGAAGACGCAGCTGCGTGCCAGAAGGGGAGAGCTTCAAGTCGTTAACGCGCACGAGCTTGAGGCCTTGCGTGTCGACGATTTGCTGGTCGAGCAAATCGCGGGCAAGCAAGACTTCGTCAGGCTGCAGATAACTGAAGCGAATGTTGTACGACTCGGTATTAAGACGAACTTCGTCTTCCGAAAAACTGTCGACATACTTACGCCAACTAATCATGAACGGCGTGCGGCCAGGGCCTTTAAACGCCAAAGAAGTAATGCGTGGAAACATCTCGCCCGTGGAAATAGCGAGATCAGACACAACACCGAGCTTTTCTCCCGTCGAATCGTATACGGGATTACCCAGCATGTTGGACAAGTAGAGCAAAGCTTGCCTCCCCTCGAACAATGCGGCCTGAGGCCCACGAAGGAAAGCGGAGGACCTCAAGGTTAGCGAACTATGTGTTTTCGAACCTTCAAAATGGCCCTTTTCTCCTAGACAATAAAAAAGCCGCTCTCGCGGCGCAACTGCTTATCGGCTAATTTTAATCCGATTTTGCAATCGGCGAGAAAGTGGTGCGCCGTGAGGGATTCGAACCCCCGACGTACTGATTCGTAGTCAGTCCCTCTATCCAGCTGAGGTAACGGCGCACTTCATAAGCAGCTCGATAATAATAACCCATACAGCTTAGAAGTCAACGAGTTTTTGAAAAAATTTTTCAAAAACTAGTGGCCGACCGGGTTTGCCCCGATCGGCCACCATTCTCACGAGCGATTATTCGTCGTCTTCGGTTTCGTCGAATTCTTCTTCGGCTTCATCAGCCTCATCTTCAACATCGACGTCGGCTTCAACCTCGGTGTCGTCGGCGTCGTTCAAGTCAGCGGTTTCGTTTTCATCGAAATCGTCCGCATCGCCGTCTTCGTCGCCGTCTTTCTTCTTATCTTCGGTCGCGATGGCGCAAGTGCACACCTTGTCGGAATCGGCGACGTTCATCACGCGCACGCCCTGGGCGGAGCGTCCCAGCTGGCTAATGCTCTCGACGGAAGTGCGAATCACGACGCCTTCCTCCGAGATAATCATGAGCTCATCGCTTTCCTCGACGACCTTCATAGCCGTAAGCTGGCCCTTCTTCGCCGTCATGGTAATGGTAAACACGCCCTGGCCGCCGCGGTGGTGCAGCGGATAGTCGGCAACGGGAGTGCGCTTGCCATAGCCCTTTTCGGTGATTACGAACAGCTCGGTGCCCGGGCGGGCGATTTCCATGCCAAGCACGCGCACGCCGGCGGGAACCGTCATGCCGCGCACGCCCATGGTATCGCGACCCATCGAGCGAACCTCGGATTCGTCCCAGGTAATCGCTTTGCCGGCGCTCGAAACCATCATCACGCGCTCGCCTTGCTTCACGCGGCGCACGGCGATGAGATTGTCGTCTTCCTTCAGGTTGATAGCGATAAGTCCGTCGCGGCGGCTGCGATCGTACAGGCTCATGGAGGTCTTCTTCACCATGCCCTGTTCGGTGCCGAACATGAGGTATTCATCTTCGGGGAAGTCTTTCGTCGCGATAATCGCCGAAATGGTCTCGCCCTTCTCGAGCGGCAGCAGGTTCACGATTGCCGTGCCGCGAGCCTGGCGGCTTGCCTCAGGAATCTCGTAAACCTTCAAGCGATAAACCTTGCCGCGCGTCGAGAAGAACAGCATGTAGCTATGGGTCGACGCGATGAACAGGTGCTCAACGAAGTCGTTGTCTTTCAAGCTCACGCCCTGCATGCCCTTGCCGCCACGTTTTTGCTGGCGATAGGTCGCGACAGGCAGGCGCTTCACGTATCCGGCCTTCGTCACCGTGATAACCATGTCTTCCTCAGCGATGAGGTCTTCGACATCGATATCTTTGGCGGCGGCGGAAAGCTGCGTGCGGCGAGGCGTGTTGTACTTCGCTTTGATTTCGAGCAGCTCTTCCTTGATAACCTGACGCATAAGATTCTCGTCGGCGAGAATGCGCTTGAAGTAGTCAATCTTCTCTTTGAGCTCCTTCAACTCGGCCTCGAGCTTGTGACGTTCCAAACCGGTGAGGCGGCGCAGGCGCATTTCCAAAATGGCCTGCGTTTGCGCGTCGGTAAGGCCAAAGCGCTCGGTAAGGCGAGCAGATGCCTCTTTGTCGGTCTCGCTGCTGCGAATAATTTGGATAACTTCGTCGATGTTGTCCAAGGCAATGAGCAAGCCTTCAAGAATATGAGCGCGCTCTTCGGCCTTGCGCAGTTCGTACTTGGTACGACGCGTGACGACGTCCTCCTGGTGGAGGATGTAGTAATGCAGCATTTCCTTCAAGGAAAGCGTACGGGGCACGCCATCGACCAAGGCCAACATAATAACGCCCCAACCGACCTGCAGCTGGGTATGCTTATAGAGCTTATTGAGCACGACTTGGGGAATTGCGTTCTGTTTGAGTTCGATGATAATGTCGACCGGCGAGTTGCGGTCGGCACCGTCGTGCACATTCGAAATCTCGGGCAGCTTTTTGTCGCGAATGAGCTCGCCAAGCTTCTGCATGAGGTTCGTACGATTCACCTGATAGGGAATCTCGGTAATCACGATGGAGTGCTTGCCGTTCTTACCCTCGATGATCTCGTGCTTCGAACGAATCGTGAGATTTCCGCGGCCGGTCTCGTATGCATCGAGAATGCCCTTTTTGCCCATGATGACGCCACCGGTCGGGAAATCGGGGCCGGGCATCACAGTCATGAGCTCTTCGGTCGTGCAGTCGGGGTTGTCGAGCATCATGCACGTCGCGTCGATAGTTTCGCCCAAGTTGTGAGGCGGAATGTTCGTCGCCATGCCAACAGCAATGCCGTTCGAGCCATTCACCAACAGGTTGGGGAAGCGCGCAGGAAGCACGGAAGGCTCCTGCAGGCTTTCGTCATAGTTGGGATTCCAGTCGACCGTTTCCTTTTCAAGGTCGCGCAGCAATTCCATGGCAGGCTTAGCCAAACGAGCCTCGGTATAACGCATAGCTGCGGCCGAGTCGCCATCGATGGAGCCGAAGTTGCCGTGGCCGTCGACCAGAGGCACGCGCATCGAGAAGTCCTGAGCCATGCGAACCATGGTGTCGTACACCGCAACGTCGCCATGCGGGTGGTATTTACCAATAACGTCGCCAACCGTACGCGCAGACTTGCTGTGCGGGCGATTGGGCGTAATGCCGCTGTCGTACATTGCATACAGAATGCGGCGGTGAACCGGTTTCAAGCCGTCGCGCACATCGGGCAATGCGCGAGCGACGATAACGCTCATCGAGTATTCGAGGAACGACGAGCGCATCTCGTGGCCAAGTTCAGCCAACTTGATGCCCGAAGCCCCCGAATCAGAGCTTGCAATAATATCCTGATCAGCCACTTTTGTCCTTTCGTAAGAACGGCTTAATCTTAGACCGCACGCCTAGGGTGGTTTTCTTAGGCGTAGGTGAACCACATGTCAGCGAGCAGGCAACCGGGCGAGTGAAGTTCGGGTGGAACCGAGGCGAAGCGTACTTTGGTACGCGAGCCGAAGGCTGAGCCCGAAATTCGCCGCCCGATTGCCGCGCAGCGTCGGGCATTTGCGCCGGCCGTCAGGCCAGCGCAATCTCAGATGTCAAGGAAGCGAACGTCGAGCGCGTGCTTCTGAATGAATTCCTTGCGCGGCTCAACCTGATCGCCCATGAGCTCGGAAACCGCAAGCTCGGCTGCAGCGGCATCTTCAATAGTCACTCGCAGAAGTGTGCGCGTCTCAGGCTCCATGGTGGTTTCCCACAGCTGCTCGGGGTCCATCTCGCCCAAACCTTTGTAGCGCTGAATGTCGTACTTGTCAGGGTCATCGAGTTCGGCCATGAGCTTGTCTTTGGCTTCGTCGTTGTAGATGTACTTCAAAATCTTGCCCGACTTGGAGTTCTTCTTCTTCAAACCGTACAGCGGCGGCTGCGCGATATAGATGTAGCCACGATTGATGAGGTCGGGCATATAGCGGTAGAAGAACGTCAGCAGCAGAATGCGAATATGCGCGCCGTCGACATCGGCATCGGTCATGATGATGATGCGATGATAGCGAGCTGCATCGCCGTTGTAATCTTCGCCGATGTTCGTGCCAATTGCCGTAATGAGGCTCGAAATGGTGTCGCTCGAAAGCGCGCGGTGCAAACCAGCGCGTTCGACGTTCAAAATCTTACCGCGCAAGGGCAGAATCGCCTGGTATTTGCGGTCGCGCGCCTGTTTGGCTGAACCGCCTGCGGAATCGCCCTCGACGATGAAGATTTCAGACAGCGAGGCATCTTTGCTCGAGCAGTCGGCAAGCTTGCCCGGCATGCTGAATGAATCGAGCACACCCTTGCGGCGCGTCATTTCGCGGGCCTTGCGGGCAGCCTCGCGCGCCTTGAGCGCCTGGGTCGCCTTGCTGATGATGCGTTTTGCCGGCGCGGGGTTTTCCTCGAGGTATTCAGCGAGGCCCTTCGTCACCGCACCCTGCACCAGGCCGCGAATCTCGGTGTTGCCGAGCTTGGTTTTCGTCTGGCCCTCAAACTGTGGAATACATCAAGCATTTGATAATCAATCCACGCGCCTACCGGCAGATACTTGCCGTAACCTTCACCAACAAGGCT